>DOEX01000255.1 GCA_003532515.1 Anaerolineaceae bacterium
TAGTTCCACTACAGCCTCTTCGCCTTCGCGATAGGCTGCTCGTACTTCTGCTTCTGTGGGTAAAAATACATCGCTCGGTGTCATCCCTTTTATTGTCTGTTATTTCTTCTATGATTAAAAGTGACCTTTAACACCTTTCCTTAATGACTTTTAACATGGCCTGAGTAGTTACTCTTTTTCTAAATAACGGATTATTTATCATAACAAGCTTTTTAATCTGTAACCTACCCCCGGTTCTGTGTGGATGTAAGTTGGCCTGGAGGGATCTGGTTCAAGTTTGTGCCTTAGGTTGCTCACATTAACCCTCAGAATGTGTAGGTCATCATAACCGTCCCCCCATACTTGTTTCAACAATTGACGATTGGTGAGCACTTTTCCGGCATTGGTTACCAGCAAACGTAATATATCATATTCGGTCGGGGTGAGTTGAACCTCAGCACCGTTCATTGTAACCAACCGATTGGCAAGATCAACCACCAAGCCACCAATGGTAATAACCGGTTCTGAACTGACGGTGCTCTGGCGGCGTAATACCGTTCTAATCCTAGCCAACAACTCCCCCATGCCAAAGGGTTTGGTCAAATAATCGTCCGCCCCTGCGTCCAAAGCGGCGATCTTGTCATCCTCTTGCTCGCGAACCGAAAGGATAATAATTGGGACTTTTGACCATTCCCGTGTTCGTCGGGTAACCTCTATGCCATCCATGTCTGGCAACCCTAGATCGAGGATGACCAGATCAGGTCGATTGAGTGTAATAGCTTGTAAAGCGGCTTGTCCGGTATTGGCTTCGCTGACGATGAACCCTTGTCCATTTAATGCAACACGCAAAAAGCGTTGGATCGCGATTTCATCGTCTACAACCAAAACCTTCAATCCGTAAATGGTCATGATTCACTCACCTTTGGTAGAGTGATGGTGATCACTGTTCCGCTGCCTTCACGGTTTGCTGCGCTAATCTTTCCACCAATTGTCTCGATGATTCCTTTGCATATGGCTAATCCCAACCCGGTCCCATTAACACTCTCCGGTCTGGATACTCTGTAAAACTTGTCAAATACCTTTTCTAAGTCTTCTTCAGGGATTCCTATACCCCGGTCGCTGATTTGAATGTCAATTTCTTCATCTGTTTCTGTAACATTGATCTCAATTTGGGTGTCTTTCGGAGAATATTTAATTGCATTGTCAATAACATTAACAAGCACTTGACCAAATAAAGCAAAATCCAAAGAAACCAGTGGCAACCCTTCAGGGATTGTGACCACAATGGGTTTCTTCCCAAGGCGTTCTTCTAGTTGGTCGAGTGCTGCACCTATCGCATCCTGGATGTCACAAGGTTCGAGCCTTAGATGGATGGCGTTTGCTTCAAGCCTGGTCATGTTCAATAAATTTCCGACCAATCGGTTAAGACGTTCAGCTTCACCATACGCCGTTTCAAGCAAGCTTTTGCGGTCTTCCTGGTTGATATTAAGCGATTCTTCACGCAGACTGCTCAAAGCGCCGGTAATACTGACCAAAGGTGTTCGCAAATCATGTGAAATGGAATTGAGTAAAGCTGTCTGAAGTTTTTCGGTTGCTTGCAGTAATTCAGCCTGCCGTGCTTGTTCTGCCAGACTGGCGCGTTCTACCGCCAGCGCGGCCTGGTTTGCGAAAGAAAAAAACGTTTGTCTTTGGTCAGGTGAAAGAGATTTACCGTCTTCTTTCGAATGAATGCCAAGCACACCAATTTGTCCGCGGGCAGTCTTTAACGGCTGACAACGTAACGAGGCTGCGGGCAGTGTGTCGGTTCCGAGCCCGGCAGGTTGGTCATGCTCAAAAGACCAGGTTGCCACAGCCATCTCATTGGCATCAGGCACATAACCAGCCGTTGCGGCATACATCTTTAGCTTGCCACTCTCAGGCAAAAAGATGACAGCATCACGGCCAAATCCATGGCTGATATGGTTAATGACAATCTCGGCAACCTGATGCAGATCAGTGGCGGAGGTCAGATCTTTGCCCAGGGTATACAAAGCAGAAGTATGCGCTTCTCGTTGAATAGCCGCTTCAGCTTGTTCCTGAGTGCGGGCAGTTAACGTACTCACCACCAAACTTACCAGGAAAAGCCCTATAAATGTAATGAAATACTCTGTATCTGAAACAGCCAGGGTCAAATAGGGTGGCACCAGAAAGAAATCAAAAGCCAATACCCCCAAAAATGAAGTCAGCAATGCCGGTCCGCGTCCAAGATAGATGGCGGCAACCACAGTACTGACGAGATAAAGCATCACTAGATTTACAGGCTCCAGCTTGGTATGAAAAAAATGTCCTATAAAGGTCGTAAGAACAACCATAAATAGCGCAAACAAGTATCGCCTATAAGGTTGATGCGGACGCAGTTCTTCAGGAATCTTGGTTGGTTTAAGATCCGGCTGCTCATTGATCACATAGATATCAATATCACCGCTGGCATAAATTAATTGATCAACAATGGAACCTGAAAGCATTTCCATCCAGCGGGGATGAATCGGTTTGCCCACCACAATTTTTGTGACGTTGTGTTTTTTGGCGTAAGCCAGAACGGTTTCGGGAATGGATCGCCCGGTAAGAGTTCGAGTGCGCGCACCCAATTCTTCAGCGAGTTGCATTGTCTTGGCTGCCCGTTCAACATTTGCCGGGTTCAATTCTGGTTTTGAAGTCAGGTTGACATGCACCGCAAACCATTCGGCATTAAGTTCATCTGATAACCTTCGGGTGGTGCGCACCAACTTTTCAGACAGCGGGCTTGGGCTGACACATACCAGCAGACGTTCAGCAACCCCCCACGGTCCTTGTATTGCCCGCGTGCGCATATAATTTCGCATTTGGGTATCCACGCGTTCGGCGGCTCTTCTGAGTGACATTTCACGCAACGCAGAAAGGTTGCCCTTGCGGAAAAACTTTTCAACCGCCCTTTGTGCCTGATCCGGGACGTACACCTTTCCTTCCTGAAACCGGTTAAGAAGTTCATCAGGCGGCAGATCAATCACCTCAATCTCTGAAGCTTCATCCAGCACCCGGTCTGGCACAGTTTCTCGAACCACAACGCCAGTCACTTGTGCCACCACATCATTCATGCTCTCGAGATGTTGCACGTTTAATGTTGTATACACATCAATTCCTGCGTCCAAAATATCATTCACATCCATATAACGCTTCGGATGTCTTGACCCCGGTGCATTGGTATGCGCAAACTCATCAATCAAAACCAATTGCGGATGGCGTTTGATCACCGCGTCAGCGTTCAATTCAGGCAGCTTTATATCGTGGTATTCAACCTGCCTGCGTGAAAGAATTTCAAGACCATTAACCAATGCCTCAGTATCTTTTCGACCGTGGGTTTCGATATAGCCAATCACCACATCCACGCCTTGCTCCTGTCGTTGATGCGCAGCCTCAAGCATGGCATAGGTTTTTCCCACTCCCGCAGCATATCCCAGGAATATTTTTAATTTTCCGCGGGCAGGTTCCTCTGCCTGGATAGTCTTCAATAGTTCGTCAGGATCAGGGCGTGAATTCATCTCCTTTATTTTATACCTTCCAGCGCAAGATTTAACAGTAAAACATTCACTCTGGGCTCACCCAATATTCCAAACTGTCGATTCTCGGTATATTGATTTACCAGCGCAGTGACGGTTGCTTCCTCCAACCCACGAACACGCGCCACCCGGGGAACCTGATACAGCGCTGCGGAGACACTGATATTGGCATCCAACCCTGAAGCGGATGCCGTCACCAGGTCAACCGGGATCAGGTTGGTATTGCCCAGGTCAACTTTCATCAGTGTATTGACCTGTTCTTGCACATTATCGACAAGCACTTGTGATAGAGGACCTAGATTTGAACCCGATGACCCGGTCAAAGCATCCTGATCGAAGGCATTATACAGATGAGCAGACGTTGCAGAGGGTCTTCCCCAGAAGAACTGCTCACCAGAAAAATCCTGACCAATCAATTCTGAACCTACAACCTGTTCATTTACTTTGACCAGGCTGCCATTCGCTTGAAATGGGAAAATCAATTGAGCCAAACCGGTAACGGCTAGTGGATAAAGAACTCCCGTAATCAACGCCAATACCCCAAACAGGGTGGCAAGCGGTCGTAATTGTGTCTTCATGATCTGAACACTCCTGACGAAAAAACAACGATCCACATGATGGATAAAAGTAACAGCCACGGATGAAATACAGTCGGAATTCTAAATATCGATGGAGCAAATCCAACGACCACCACTAACAGAGTGGAGAAATAACCGGCAAATTTTAGCAAGTTTTGTTTTTTCATTTTTATTCTCCTAAACCAGGTGGAAGAAGGTTAATAGCATGTCAATCAATTTGATCCCGATAAAAGGAGCGATTAAGCCACCTAATCCGTAAAAGAGGAGGTTATCACGCAACAATTGTGCAGCAGGTTTTGGACGGTAAGGTACACCTTTTAGCGCCAATGGAATCAAGGCAATGATGATCAGGGCATTAAAAATCACCGCTGAAACGATGGCGCTTTGCGGAGAGGTTAAATTCATGAAATTTAGCTTTTCCAATATCGGATAGGTTGAAGCAAACGCTGCCGGGATGATGGCAAAATATTTGCTGACATCATTAGCAATGCTGAAAGTCGTCAGCGANNGTGTTCATCGCCACAGCCACATCTGCCTGGGCCAACGCCGGAGCGTCATTTGTCCCATCCCCGGTCATGGCTACCAGACGCCCACCCGCCTGATATTCGCGGATCAGTTTGAGCTTGGCCTCAGGGGTCGCCTGCGCCAGAAAATCATCCACACCCGCTTCAGCAGCAATCGCAGCAGCCGTGAGCGGATTGTCGCCGGTGATCATCACGGTTTTAATGCCCATCTTGCGAAGTTGCGCAAACCTTTCTTTGATGCCGCCTTTGACAATATCCTTGAGGTGAATAACGCCCAGCGCTTCGCCATTTTTAGCGACCACAAGCGGTGTTCCACCGCTGTTGGCAATGCTTTCTACTGCCGGCAGTAGATCAGCCGGGATGCGATGACCTTTGGTTTCGATTAAAGCCGTCATCGTGTCAGGTGCACCTTTGCGAATCTGCGTTCCATTGAAATCCACACC
>DOEX01000082.1 GCA_003532515.1 Anaerolineaceae bacterium
CCCCTAAAGAAAATCAAATTCAAAGCCATCATTGGCGAAGATCGTTTCAAAGGGAATAAAGTCATACTCGCGAAACCACTGACATTCATGAACGAATCCGGACGCTCTGTTGCCCCTTTGCTCCGTTTCTATAAATGCCCGCCAGAAAATATGCTGGTTATCCATGACGATCTCGATCTCCCTCTCGGCACCCTGCGTGTCCGCCCTTCCGGCAGCACTGCCGGTCAGCGTGGGATGGAATCGATCACTCAAATGATTGGAACCCAAGACTTCCCCCGCATGCGTCTTGGGATCAGCCGACCACCCGGTCAGATGGACCCTAAAGACTACGTCCTCAAAAAGTTCCTGCCAGCCGAGGAGGAACTTCAAAAAATGGTCATTAATCAGGCTGTCGAAGCAATAGAATGCTTTCTCACAGACGGGCTATTGAAAACGATGAACAAATATAATGGCGAAGTCGCATGACATTTCGTTAGTCAAGACCATTAATAGTCTGCCCCTTTACGCCGACCTTCAAGAATCGATCAAAGCGGGAGACTTTTCAACCCAGGCACGCAAAGGTTTGGGTTTACCTCGTGCTGCCCGCCTGGCTCTGCTGGCTGCTTTGCACGTAGACAACCAGGTTCCAATTCTGCTTCTGACCAATCGCTCAGACCGCGCTCTTTCGCTTTTTGATGAGCTTAGCTTTTGGTTACCTCAGGATGTAAACTACTACTTTCCTGAACCCAACCCGCTATTTTATGAGGATATTCCCTGGTCCCAAAGCACCCGTCTGGACCGTCTGCGTGTCTTCACTGCACTGAGCCGTTACCTGCTGCCGGGTGCGCGAAGACCAGAATTTCCACCTGTGATTGTTGCTCCCATCCGAGCACTGATGACCCGTACAGGGCCAAGGCGCACTTTTCTCAAAAACACCCTCAAAGTCAAGGTTGGTGACCGCCAGGACTTCCACCAGGTTTCCACGCAACTGGTTGGTATCGGATATGAGTACAGTAACATTGTGGTTCAGCCCGGTCAATTTTCAAGACGGGGTGGCATCTTGGATGTCTGGTCCCCCTCTGAAAATCTGCCTGTCAGGCTTGATTTTTTTGGCGACGAAATTGATTCATTGCGAACTTTTGATCCCAGCACACAACGCAGTGAGGCAAAACTTGAACAAGCCCTGATCTTTCCTGCTTCCGAAGCTTTACCAATAGCGGCCATGAAGGACGGTGAGTTACCGTACCAACTTAAGGAACAGGACATCCCTGAAATCTATAGCTTTCCTTCCAGCCTGATCGATTTCCTGCCTGATAATGCTCTCCTTCTCCTGGATGGCGAAGAATTCATTTCTGCTGCTGCAAATGACATTGAAGAAGAGGCACTGCAACGCCTTGAGGAGCTCAAAAGGGACAAACCCTTGGCAAACCCCAAGTTGCCTTACCTGACTTGGTCAGAGTTGCTCGACAGCACTTCAAATCGCCAGATCATCGAGATGGGTCACAGTCATGCGGAGGGTGGTTCGCCCTTATCAGCACTTTTTGATCCCGGGCCCAGGTTCGCCGGTCGCTTGAAAGAGTTCCAGTTCCATGTTGATTCTCTTACCAAGGACGAACAACCCTGGACAGTAGTTTCACGCCAGGCAGCCCGCCTCGAGCAACTCTGGAAAGAGACCCACCCTGGCGAATCAGTCGCTGCAGACACTTTCCTGGAAGGTTCTCTCTCCGGCGGTTGGGTTTTGCACCTCGACCAAACCACCAGTCACCACCTGCTGACGGACAGTGAGATTTTCGGCTGGAGCCGACCTCAACCACGCCGGCGACCACCGCTGAGCAGTGAAGCCCCGGAAGCAATCTTTGCCGACCTCAAGCCAGGAGATTACGTTGTGCATGTCGACCACGGCATTGGTCAGTTCATCGGCTTGCATAAGCCCAAAATCGACGGCAACCAGCGCGAGTATTTGACTGTCCAGTACAAAAACAGTGATGTGCTTTACGTTCCCATCCACCAGGCTGACCGCATCACCCGTTACATTGGACCAGATAACTCCACCCCACACATCAATAGTCTTGGTGGTACAGATTGGGCACAGACCAAAACCAAAGTCCGGCATGCCGTGGTCGAGGTTGCTACAGACCTGTTGGAGCTTTACGCCAAGCGTCAAATGGCAAAAGGTTACTCGTTCAATCCGGATACGGACTGGCAGCGTGAGTTGGAAGCATCCTTCCCCTATATTGAAACCCCTGATCAATTACTGGCGATTGAACAGGTCAAAGCAGACATGGAATCGGACCGACCAATGGACCGCCTGCTTTGCGGTGACGTAGGCTATGGGAAAACTGAAGTCGCTTTGCGGGCTGCCTTCAAAGCTGTTTCCGATGGAAAACAGGTTGGTGTTTTAGTCCCAACAACTGTGCTTGCCCAACAGCATTACGACACCTTCCGCCAACGTCTCTCAGTCTTTCCCGTGCAGGTGGAGATGCTCTCACGTTTTCGCAGTCCCAAGGAACAGGACAAGATCATCAAAGATTTGGCTGCCAAAAAAATCGATATCGTAATCGGCACACACCGCCTGGTTTCTGAAGATGTCGTTTTCAACGACCTCGGGCTGGTGATCATTGACGAGGAACAGCGCTTTGGCGTGACCCACAAAGAACACTTGAAAAAGTTGCGCGAGGAAGTGGATGTACTCACTATGACGGCCACGCCGATCCCACGCACACTTTACATGGCGCTCAGTGGGGTGCGTGATATCTCCACCATCAACAGTCCGCCAGAAGAACGACTGCCGGTTGTTACCCACATCGGACCTTACTCACCCAAGTTGGTCAGAGAAGCGATTGTTCGTGAGTTGGACAGAGGCGGTCAGGTTTTCTTCGTGCACAATCGAGTGCAGTCGATTGCGGCAGTCTATAACCACCTTCAAAATCTGGTTCCCGAAGCACGCATCGGTATCGGACATGGTCAATTACCCGAAAATGAGTTGGCAGATGTGATGCACCAGTTTACGTCAGGTCAGATCGATGTGCTGCTCTCAACTTCAATTATCGAGTCTGGTCTGGACATCCCCAA
>DOEX01000154.1 GCA_003532515.1 Anaerolineaceae bacterium
ACTCGTTTGGTTGCTGCTCATTGCGTCCACATCGATCAGGGCGAAATGCGCTCCCTGATGCATGCCGGTTCAGGCATTGCTCATAATCCTTCCTCAAACTTGAAATTGGCTTCCGGTTTCGCACCTGTTGCGAAAATGATGGAATTAGGTTGCAATGTGGGTATTGGGACGGATGGAACGGCTTCCAACAATGATCTTGATTTCTTTGAAGAAATTCGGCTTGCCAGTTTTATTGCTAAACCAACAGCCGAAGACCCCACTGTCCTGCCAGCCAAACAAGTATTGGCAATGGCTACCAGTATTGGCGCTAAAGCAATCCACATGGGCGAGATGATCGGAAGCCTTGAACCCGGAAAACGCGCAGACTTGATCCTGGTAGATCTGAGCGCGATACACAATCAACCCCGCTTCAATTGCAATCCTGATAGTATCTATGCACAGATCATCTATTCTGCAAAATCGACTGATGTAAGTGATGTGATGGTTAATGGTAAGTGGTTGATGAAGAGCAAGCAACTTCTGACCCTCAATGAAGAAGAGCTGATCGCTGAAGCCAAAGTAGTAGCTGACAACATTGATAAGTTCTTACGTGGACGTGAACAATCTGTCCACTCCAAGCTGATCGCTATTGGTGGCGCGGCTGAGGAAGAGAGTTTTGAGATTCAGGCTAAAGTACACATCGGCGACAGAAGCGCCATAATTGACGCCTTAAATGCTCAAGGCATAAAGATTCTCCGAAAGCGCCATTATCACGAATATGATACCTATTTTGAGTTTGAGGACGACAAGAATGGTCGCCTTCGCTACAGGGAAGACGAATTTTTGGATGCAAATGGTAAGATCACCAGTGTTCGATCACGGCTTACGCTAATTGGCGAACGGATGGACGAAGATAGCTATAATCCCCAAAACGTCTTGCTCTCCAGGTCTCGATACTTTGCCCCAGCTACACATAGCTTACGTTTCTATACTGAATATTTCAAACCAACAAATACGATTGAGATCGAAAAAGACCGTCTGCGTTTCCTGATTGAATTCGAAGGCACGGAATTCTTCGTAAATCTCGATACGCTAATCAAGCCTGAACTGGGAAAATTCCTCGAAATCAAGAGTCGCACCTGGAGCCGGGAAGATGCGGACCAAAAATCAGCCCTGATCAATGATCTCTTTAAAAAATTGGGTGTTATTGACCCCAAACTCGTTACCCAAGATTATCTTGAAATGATCGAACATCAAATGAAATCTAACTGAGGTCAATATGACTAACAACAGAAAAATAAAAGTATTGTTTGCCAGCGCCGAAGCAGCACCATTTGCAAAGGTTGGTGGATTAGGTGACGTGGCGGGTGCTTTGCCGGCTTCGCTCCTGCAGAATTTTTCTGATGAGATTGATATCCGTACTATCATGCCTTTTCATGCCGTGGTCAAGGCAAAGAACGCACCACGGAAAAAAATTGGCAACTTCTCCTTTCAGGCTAATACAAAGCAAATTGATTGTGAGTTGTTCATCTCAGAAATTGACGGCGTACCTGTTTATCTGATCGATAACCCATACATCAACCACGATTCACCGGTTTACCACGGAGACTGGCAGTTGGACGGAATGAAATACGCCAGTTTCTCGCTGGCGTTGCTCGAAGCGTTACGCTACCTGGATTGGAAAATCGACATATTGCATGCCAACGACTGGCATACAGCCCTGGCTGTTCACGCTCTGGTAACCACCTATAAAAGTGATCCATTCTTTGCAGGAGTCAAAGCGGTTCTGTCCGTCCATAACCTGCCCTATAACGGTTGGGGCTCACAGGATGCCATGAACCTGCTTGGTTTCACTGCCAGCCAGGACCCCGACCTGCCAGACTGGGCAAAGTTCACCCCATTACCGATGGGAATCGCTGCTTCGCAAAAGGTCATTGCTGTATCTCCTGGCTACTCCCGTGAAATCCTCACACCGGAATATGGCTGTGGTATGGAAAATTACCTCCAGAAGCACGTCGGTAAAGTAATGGGTATTTTGAATGGTATTGATGAAGACCGATGGAACCCAACAGAGGATGAGTCAATTTCACATTGTTTCTCGGTTGAACAGTTATCTGAACGTGTCCAGAACAAACTCGACTTGCAGAAAGCCCTCGGTTTTGAGGTTAACGAGAATATCCCCCTGCTGACAATCGTCACGCGGCTCTCTGAACAAAAGGGCGTTCCTTCCATATTTGAGGCCTTGCCGCAATTGCTTGATCGCAAGTGGCAATTTGCCCTGTTAGGATCTGGCAGTCCCGACCTGGAAGAAAGAGCCCGAAAGTTAGCTGAGGAGCATCCTCAGCGAATAGCTTGTTTCGTCAAATATGATGACGTGATCTCTCGTGTGTTGTATGCCTCTGGCGATATATTCCTGATGCCTTCGCTCTACGAACCATGCGGGCTGTCCCAGATGTTTGCGATGAGATACGGGAATTTGCCAGTGGCAACAGCTACAGGTGGTTTGATAGATTCAATCAGAGGCTACTCTGCCAATCCTGAGACTGCCACAGGATTCCTGTATTCTGATAAGACAACAGCTGGTCTCATCAAAAGCCTCAACCTTGCCCTCGATGTTTTTGAGAACAAAGAAACCTGGCAAGCAATGCAAAAGAACGCTATGACTACAGATTTCTGCTGGAAGACATCGGCAAAGAAGTATCTGGATGTTTATCAATCACTCTAATTAAGGACAAACTATATGGAATTAGATAGAAAATCAGGCATTTTGCTCCACCCGACCAGCTTGCCAGGACCCGATGGAATCGGAGATCTGGGACCCGAAGCTTACCGCTGGGTTGATTTTTTGAGCAAAAGCGGCACACAATTGTGGCAGATTTTACCCCTCGGTCCAACCGGGTATGGAGATTCGCCTTATCAATGTTTCTCTGCGTTTGCCGGTAATCCTTTCCTGGTCAGCCCAATTTTACTGCTGGAGGATGGACTTCTTACCAGCGCTGATCTCAAAGAAAGACCCGTTTTCCCAACTGATGAGGTCGATTATGGGCTAGCAATTGAGTGGAAAACATTCCTTCTCAACAAAGCGTTTGATGCTTTTACACAAAAAGGCTCAAAAAAACTGCAATCTGAATTTGAACGTTTCTGTGATGACAAAAAAGCCTGGATTGAGGACTACGCCTTGTTTATGGCGATTAAAGAAACCCAGGAACTGCATCCATGGGTCGACTGGCCTGAACCCCTCAAAACCAGAGACGCTGATGCAATCCAAGATGCCAAAACGACGCTCGCGGATAAGATCTTGAAACACAAATTCAACCAGTTTCTTTTCTTCAGGCAGTGGCTGCGTCTGAAAGCGTTTGCGGTCGAAAAGAAGGTTGAGATCATCGGTGATATGCCTTTCGTAATCTCATTGGACAGTTCTGATGTCTGGGCAAGACCTGATTTGTTCCTGCTGGACGAAAACCTGAATCCAACCTTTGTAGCTGGAGTTCCGCCAGACTATTTCTCAGCCACCGGTCAATTGTGGGGCAACCCTCTCTATGACTGGGAATACCATCTCTCGTCAAAATTTGAGT
>DOEX01000040.1 GCA_003532515.1 Anaerolineaceae bacterium
AGCCTGCAATTTATCATCAATATTGCGATCGACCTGGAAAGCAGCCACAAATCGCTGGCGCTTGCCAGGCAATACCCTGGGTTCATCTTTTCAACCATCGGTATCCACCCCAATTACACACAGGATGCAGACGAAACCACTTTTACTGAGATTGAACATCTAGCGCTTCACAAGGACGTGTTTGCTATTGGTGAAATTGGGCTTGACTATTACCGGGATTATGCAACTCCTTTGCAACAGACAAGTGCGCTTGAAGTACAACTCGATTTGGCTCAGCGGCTTGAATTGCCCATCGTGATCCATGAACGCAATTCAGCACAGGACCTGGTTCCTATCCTTACGAACTGGCATCAAAATCTACCAGCTAATTCCCGACTCAAACTGAACCCGGGCGTGATGCATGCCTTCAGTGCCGATCAAAAGTATGTTGAAGCATTGCTGGATTGTGGTTTTTGTTTCGGTATCGGGGGACCGCTGACCTATAAAAATGCCTCGGACAAACGAGATTTGGTTTCATCTCTGCCTTTGGACACAATGTTGCTCGAGACGGATTGCCCGTTCATGCCTCCCCAGGCGCACCGTGGGCAGAGAAACGAGCCATCTTTCATTCCATTGATCGCCCAAAAAATCGCAGAAATTTGCGGGTTGACGGTCGAGGAAATTGGCGGACAGTTGACCTACAACGCCCGGCGGTTATTCCAAATCAATTAGCCATTGTAGGGTAACAGCCGCTGCCCATTCCCTGTATAGACCTATTTTCGTCGTTGCGAGACCCGGTTACTTCGCAGGATTAGGTGAAAGCCACAGTCATTTTGTTCGCACCGGTCTCCTGACCAAGTGCGGGAAGTGACCGAAGGTCTCCAGTTGCAGTTGTTCAAGTAAAAATCGAGAAAGAGTTCGTTTACTCTTCCGGGATTTCGTAAGCCGGTACAAAGGTTTGGTCGCCAAAGGGCGGACGAACGTAGCTGTTGTCCACCTGGCGGGGAGGCAGTTCCAATACCTGGGGGGTCAGATCCTCGTAGGGAATCTTGCTCAGTAAGTGATTGATACAGTTCAAACGTGCCCGTTTTTTATCATCTGCTTCGACTACGTACCAGGGGCTCAATTTCGTATCCGTGTAACGGAACATATCGTCTTTGGCACGGGAATATTCCACCCAGCGTTTCCGCGATTCAAGGTCCATCGGGCTGAGTTTCCATTGGCGGGTGATGTCATCCATACGAGCCTGAAAACGGCGCTCCTGCTCTTCGTTGCTGACCGAGAACCAATATTTGATCAGGATGATGCCGGATCGGATGAGCATTTTTTCGAATTCAGGCACAGAGCGGAAGAATTCTTCCACCTGTTCGGGGGTGCAAAATCCCATCACGCGTTCCACACCGGCGCGGTTGTACCAGGAGCGATCGAACAAGACCATCTCCCCGGCAGCCGGCAGTTGGGCCACGTAACGCTGGAAATACCATTGAGTCTTTTCTTTTTCGGTTGCCACGGGCAAGGCGACTACCCGCACGATGCGGGGATTGAGCGTCTCAGTGATGCGTTTGATGGTTCCGCCCTTGCCAGCGGCATCGCGACCCTCAAAAATGACCACCACTTTCAATCCCTTTTCTTTGACCCAATATTGCAGCTTTACCAACTCGATTTGAAGCTTTTTCAATTCCCGCTCGTAAACTTCGTCGGAAAGTTTCTTCAATTTCGCTGGTCGGATATCGGAATCTCCTTCCGGGTGTTCAGCCGGATTTTCCGGCACGTCGATAGCGTCAGATTTCTCTTTTTTGTGTTTTGTTTCGGGCTTGGAATTCTTCTTTGCCATACAAACCTCCGGTGAGTCAAGGTAATTGATGGTAGCTGATAGCCGATAGCTGATAGCTGATAGCTGATAGCTGATAGGCTTCAATTATACGGTAGTTTCTCTTACAAATACAATCTTTTCGTTAGCCGGATTCCGGTCTTGAATCCGGCAAAGCGTTGGCAAGCTACTCTATCGATCCCGCTTGTAATCTACAAAACGGTATCCGACACCTCTCTCCGTCAGAATATATTGCGGGTCGGCGGGGTCGACTTCCAGTTTTTTCCGTAAGTAATTGATATAAAGACGCACATAATGTGGTTCATTCTCGTATTCATAACCCCAAACTTTATTGAGGATCTGGTCATGCGTCAAGACCCACCCAGCATTTTGTACCAAGTGGTAAAGCAAACGATATTCGGTTGGGCGGAGTTGCACCAACTCACCCTCAACCCAAACTTCGTGACGGTCAAAATCGATGGTGAGACGGTCGTCAACAATGATCTTGCCCGATTCTTCATCGCGGCTAAAATCACCACGTCGTAAAACTGCCCGAATTCGGCTGGTAAGTTCGCGCGGACTGAAGGGCTTGGTCACATAATCATCCGCGCCGAGTTCCAATCCTTTGATCTTGTCGTCTTCTTCGCCTTTTGCAGTCAGCATGATGACTGGAATGCTGCCGATTTGCCTAATCATTTTCAAGACCGTGAACCCATCTGTATCCGGCATCATAATATCGAGCAAGACCAGGTCTGGCAGCGTAGTACGCAATTTCTCCATCGCTTGCGAGCCGTTGTAGGCTTCAACCACATCAAAACCATCCTGTTCCAGGTTCAGACGAATGATTTTAACGAGCCCTCTTTCATCATCAACAACCAAAATTCGTTTCCTATTTTCCATTGAATCTCCTAAGAAATTTCCACGAGGACCACACTGATATTATCCGGTCCACCCGCCTGGTTTGCCAGGTCGCATAAATGGTTAGCACGATCAGCAAGTGATTTGTCGGAACAAATAACGCTGATGATTTTCTTTTCTTCCAAAACACCCCACAAACCATCTGAACATAGCATCAGGCACCTGGGTGAAGTAAGCAACTGAGAGCCCTGGTCAACTTTGAAGCCATCGGTTTGACCAAGCGCCCGGTAAAGCACATTTCTTTGAGGATGAGTCTCTGCATCAGATTCACTGATTTGACCGAGGTCTACCAAACGCTGCACCAGGGAATGGTCACGACTCAGGACTTCAAACGACCCATCGTAATCAACCAGGTAGAGGCGGGAGTCTCCTACGTGAGCGAAATGGAGCGTTTTATCAATCACCAAGGCGGCAGTGAGTGTGCTGCCACCCCCCGTTACTTTTTCCAACACTGCCTGCTGAGCCAGTTCAAAGGCTTCTGCCAGCAGAAGCTCAATTTGCTCTGAAGTTGGTGGCGCAGCAAACTGCTCCTGTAGTTTTGGCAAGAGGTATGCGTTTAGGTTCTCAATGGCAAGAGAGCTGGCAAGTTCGCCGTTCAGGTGACCACCCATGCCATCGGCTACAACGAACAAGCCGACCCGACTGGTCTGATCACAATATCCTTGCTGCAAAATGAAAGAAGAAGCCGCATCTTCCATATGGTCGCGTGCAATGCCAACCGACTGAGCCATGGCTGACTGGAGGTTGACAGGCACGCCGGGCTCGAAACTAACCGTTTTGTGCTTCAATGTGTGCTTTTTGTTGTTACGATTAAACAGGTCCAATATCCTACCACCGTGGTTAAAAATTAGGGTTGGGGGGTGCTTAACTCCAGTACTTGCAGAAAATCTTCAGCTGCCCAGCCGGAACGAGTTTTATCAAGGAGGGCTTCACATTGCCACCAGGTGTAGCCATCTTTAGCGATGGGACCATCGATGACTTTGAAAGCTTCATCATCCATTGCCAAAAAGTTTACCTCACCAGAAGTACCAGCTTCGGCACGCATGCGTAAGCCCAGCCCCTGGGTACCAATCACTTTGACATAGCGACCAACCGCGATCACGCCTGGGGGCAAAATGGATACGTCTGACTGGGTTGGGGTTACAAGAATGGAAGTTGGCACCAGCGTTGGGGTTTCGGTGGGGGCAGGCAGCAGGGTGACAAGGAATTGCGGCGTGGTTTGGGCTGTCTGGGACTTGTCAGCCTGAGAGCTGAAAACCAGGTAAGCCAATCCAATCAGTACCAAAGCAAAGATTAACGCTCCAACAATACTGAGAGGATGGATTTTTGGTTTTGTGTACTGATCGTCCATTATTTATCGCCCAACACATCGTGTTTATTCCAAAACACATCGAACTGCCTGAATAGTTCACCGGTGCGTTCAAAATGAGGCATGCCCTTCGTGTTGCGGCTGCGAAACGCTTCCCAGTTCGGTTTTTCCCTCACAGTTTGAGGCAACATGTCGAAACTGACACCTGCTTCATTATCATAAAGCACAAATACCGGGATCTTTAGCTTCTCGTAATACTTTTCACGCAGGTCTGAAACGTTTAACTTGCCACTCAATAGCACAATCGGCGCAAAATGTGCTCCCGCCTGGTGGGAAGCGGTGTAAGCCAGGTCAATCAAGTCACCTGGTGCAGAATAGGAGAAGCGTTTGTGGTAAAAAGCGGCGATTTTTGCACGGCTGGCTAAGAAATCGTAAATGGGCAAGCTCCACAAGGGCACTTTCAGGTAAGAAAGGAACAAGTCACGCACTCTTTCGCGGTAATTCTGCGCTTTGAGGGTGGTCGTATGAGGCATTTCGAAGCCCCTCGGGTTGATCATTAGCAGCGAACGAATCCAATCAGGTTCGTCAACTGCTGCCATGGAAGCAAATGCACTGCCGTTGCCAAACGTAAGGACATGGCAGGGCTGACCGATCTGGTTTTTGATGAAATCCAAAATTGCTTCCTGGTACATGGCAGGACGATAAGGGCGGTCTGTTTTTTCAGAACCACCAAATCCGGGTAAGTCGATGGCATAGACTGGTCGTGAGTTTTTGAAGGCTTCGAAGACAGGAAGGACATCGTAAAGTCCGGCGTAAAGATGCAAACCATGGACTAAAAGCAGAGGTGTTTTATTGCCCTTGCCATTGACAAAGTAATTGATCGCTCCGGCAAAGGGTGATTGGTAGGTATGATGCT
>DOEX01000013.1:0-2644 GCA_003532515.1 Anaerolineaceae bacterium
CTCACCGGCGTTCACATGACCTTCAATGGTTTCACGCTCGAAATGGCTGCCACTGACGGCTATAGAATCTCCATTGCCAAATCCGAAATGGCGCAAAAAGTTCCTCAAAACTTTGAAGCTCTGGTTCCCGCCCGTGCTCTGGCTGAACTGAGCCGCATATCCACCGACGGTGATGAAACTCTTCTGATGTCGTTCCCACAGGGTCGTGGTCAGGTCATCTTCCAGATGAAAAACGCCCAGCTGGTTTCCCAGTTGATCGAAGGCAGTTTCCCCAACTATGCCGCCATTATTCCACCTTCTTTCAAGACCCGCACCGTGCTTTCAACCTCGCAGCTGCTCAAAGCCTGCAAGCAAACTGAGATCATCGCGCGCGAAGGCAGCTATATCGCCAAATTCGACATTCAGCCTGAAATTGAAGGCGATAAGAGCTCCCTGCTCGAGATCTCTGCTCGCTCTGAGCAGACGGGCTCGTCTGAAGTCATGGTTGATGCCTCGGTGGATGGTGTGCCGCTCTTGATTTCGTTCAACATTCGCTACCTGCGGGAAGCGCTGGAGGTCATCAAAACCCCCAACGTGGTGCTCGAGACCAACGCCGTGCACACCCCTGGTCTGTTGCGCCCGGTTGGTGACGAAAATTTCACCCACATCATAATGCCCATCAATACCGCACGCTAAAATTTCTTTCATGCAAAGAATACAAAAATCATCATTTCTCAGCCTTGCCAATGGGAGTGATGTTTCACTCTACACCCTAACCAACGCCGACGGAATGTCTGTTGGCATCCTGGATCTGGGTGGTGTCATTTTCAGCTTGCGCACGCCCGACCGTTTTGGCAACCTGGACGAAGTTGTGCTTGCCTATCAGGACCCCACCCTCTACTTGACCAACCCCATGTACTTTGGTGGGTTGATTGGCAGGGTGGCAAACCGCATCCAGGGCGCCAGCTTCACACTCGATGACAAAAAACATACCCTCGTAAAGAACGATGGCAGTAACAATCTTCATTCCGGCCCCAACGGCTTTGAGACCAGGCTCTGGCAGGCGTCAACGCTGCTCTCCTCCGATTCCGCCAACCTCACTCTCACGCTCCTAAGCCCTGAAGGCGACCAGGGTTACCCCGGAGAGGTGCATCTCAAGGTCACCTATACCCTGGATGATGCCAACCGGCTCGCGATTACCTATCATGCCAGCACCACCTCAGCCACCCCGCTCAACCTCACTAATCACGCCTACTTCAACCTCGGCGGAGCTTCTTGTGCGAATATCCTCAACCATTCCATATGCATCGATGCCGATTACTTTACCGCTGTCGACGAAGAACTCATCCCCATTGCCACCGTTCCAGTTGCCGGCACGCCTTTTGATTTTCGTGAGCCCAGGGTCATCGCTGATTCGATATTTATGGAAGATATCCAGCTCGCTTGTGCCGGTGGGTTTGACCATAACTGGGTTTTAAAAGATGCTGGTCAGCTTTCTAAAAAGTTGATCCTCTCTGAGCCGAACAGCGGCAGGGTCATGTCGGTCTGGACGGATATGCCCGGGGTGCAATTTTACTCCGGCAATGTGATCGATGAGACCATCCCTGGCAGATGGGGCTCGCCATATAACCGTTTCGGCGGTCTCTGTCTCGAAACCCAATTCCCGCCAGACGCTGTCAACCGCCCCGATTTTCCCAGCCCCGTCCTGCGAGCAGGGCAAAAATATGATCACCAAACCATCTTCGAATTTGGCGTCACAGCCTAACCCCACCAACCCGACTTTATATCCATAATTCACTTTCTAATCCTCGCCAACCACTGCTGAAACGCTCGCAAGCGTCCCTTTCCCGGAAATTATTTCGAGTTTCACGAACGACAGTGCTATAATATCTCTTTAAAATATCACACAACTATTATTCATCAGCTTACCTGACACTCATCGTTTTTCAAATTCAAAAAAGCAGGAGTATTATGGGAACATCACGCACGTTTAAGACTTTTCTTTCAGCCTTAATGGCCCTATTGATCACCGTCACTTTGGTTGGCAGTGCCGGAGCAGCCAACCTGGCACAAGACCCGCCGCCCGTAAACAGCAGTCCGCAAATAGAAGTTATCTCCCCTTATTATTCTATCGAGCACCTCACCACCCCCGATGGCACCCAGCTGACGGGTTCGATCATCACCGGTCCCTCCCATCCACTGCCCGAATACGAGGCAGAACGCCAGGCTTCCATGACAACCATTACACCCCAGGGCACGCTTGCCAACTTCCCCTCCTACGACTGGGTCTTCGGTTGTTCGGCTGTTTCCAGCGCTATGGTCGCCGCCTGGTACGACCGCGGCTCTTACCCCAACTTATATACCGGTCCCACCAACGGAGGTCTGATGCCCCTCACCGACACCAGTTGGTCCACCTGGTCGGATGGCTCTGTTACCTACCCCAACAATCCCCTGGTCGCCTCCCATCTTGGGATTGATGGGCGCGGCATTAAGGGCTCCATCGACGATTACTGGGTCAGCTATGGCAGTGGTGCCCAGGATCCTTACATGACCGGCGGTTGGACGCAGCACACCTGGGGTGATGCCATCGGCGATTACATGAAAACCAGTCAATACGCTTATGAGAATACCGATGGTTCCACCCATTTCTACACTTACACCAGCT
>DOEX01000013.1:2683-3651 GCA_003532515.1 Anaerolineaceae bacterium
GGGCACCCGGTTTTGCTCAACCTGGCTGGGCACTCCATTGTCGGCTATGGCTACAATGGCTCCACCATCTACATCCGCGACACCTGGGATAGCGACCCAGCCCACACTTACACCATGCCCTGGGGCGGCAGCTATGATGGCATGATTCTGCAATCGGTCAGCGTGGTGAAACTCGGGCAGGGTGCGGTGACCTCTTCCAAGGTTTACCTGCCTCTGATAACGAAACCTATCGCGCCGCCTCCAGCGCCAACTGGTGTCTCAGCCAGTGACGGTACATTTACGGACCGGGTACAGGTATCATGGTCAGCTTCAACTGGGGCAACCTACTACCAGGTTTTTAGACATACCAGTAATAATTCTTCCAGTGCAACATTACTAAGCTCCAGTTTTCCTTCCAGCCCATACAATGACACCTCAGCTGTGGCTGGAACAACTTACTATTACTGGATCAAAGCCTGTAATTCTGGTGGTTGCTCAAGTTTTTCAGCATCCGATTCCGGGTATCGCCAAGTCACAACGCCACCAACCAACACCTTCCTCAACCCCGGTTTTGAAGAGGGAGCCGTTAGCTGGGCTCAATCTTCCACTGGCGGTTGGGATCTGATTATGCCGGCAGCTGATACACCTGTTGGGGCGCATGGCGGCAGCTGGCTTGCCTGGCTGGGTGGGGCGGACAGTGATACCTCGATACTCTCGCAGACCATCACTATTTCTGCATCCGCGCCTCATCTGCACTTCTGGTATTGGGCGGCCTCAGAGGATGCCTGTGGTTTCGATTACTTCTACGTGGGTGTAAACGGCAACTACTTCTATAATATGACCCTTTGCGGCTCCAATAATACTGGCGGCTGGGTGCAAGGTGTCCTGAACCTGTCTGCCTATGCCGGTACCGGTAAGACCGTGCAGTTCAAGGTAGTCACAGACTCAAGCCTCAACAGCAACCTGTTTTTGGATGACGTCTCCATGTC
>DOEX01000042.1 GCA_003532515.1 Anaerolineaceae bacterium
GTAGCACCTTGGAACAATTAGTATAGACGAATCTAAACTCTTTGTCAAGGATGAATTCGGCTTTTCGTACATTCTTGTACTTTCTGCTAAATTCGGGTTCTTCTTTTTTGAAGGTTCTTACTGCCCGTTTCTGGGCGCAAGGAAGTATTATAGGCAATCAAAAAATTAAGTCAAGGTTTTTTTGCACCAATTTCCAAAACTCGTTTGACCAATTTTGAAATTGCCCGAAAGTTGATCCTTAATCCTGTTTTGTACCATATATTCACAGATCCAATCAAGGTTGCAGGTAAAGGCTAGCCTGTGTTGAGGCTCGTGACGTCAGGTTCAGCCCAAAACAAGGCGGGTGACAGAAACTGACCGACACAACCGATTTATAAATTGATAGACATAAAGACAAGAGAAATCCAGCGGTTCAAACCAAAGTTCATCCGCCTGGTTAACATCTATGTTTGCTTATATCGTTGAAGATAAGAACAACACCACAACGCCTAAGATTGCGTTAAGCAACAGGATGGCAAACGACGTTTTTTGCAGTTCTGGTTTCTTTTCAGTTTTTATGCGTTTATTGGATGTGTTCCATTTTTCCTCTTTATTTTTCCATTACATATCCAATAGCAAGGGCGTCGTGCCCTGCCATCAGGGCATAAATTGGGCTGGATTGTTTGATGAATTCAGGTTCCAGACCAGTCATTTTGCGCATTTTTTCAAGAAAAGGTCCGATCACACTTTCATTGTCAGTGTAGATCAATGCGTATTGCTGAATCTTTCTCTGCTTGTGGTCGTTTTCAATTCGCTGCATCAACTTATTGAATTGGTGTTTGCGACCAAACCCAATCATCGCCAGGTCTCCCCCGCCCTTTTCGTCCAGAGTGACCACAGGCTTTGCGCTGACAAACTCCAACAACTGTGCGACATTTGGCTTGACTCTGCCGGATTTCACCATGGATTCAAGTTGATCCAGGATGACATAAATATGAGCTTTGTCCGCTTGCGCCACAGCTTTGGCTCTGATTTTCTCAACAGGTTCCCATGCTGACAACGACCTGGCAGCATTCAGAACGATCAAACCCAGTGCCACTGAGTTTTGTTTGCTATCAATCAGGATCACCCGATCTTCAGCGTTCAAAAGCGTAATAGACTGTTGAAAAGACTGGTATGTTCCGCTTAAGGCTGATGCCAAACTGATGATCAGGATTTTTTCATATTTTTCCTGCAGGGCTTCCAAGCGAAGTTTCACAACCCCTACAGAAGGCTGCGCAGTGGATTTTTTGCCATCCAGTGCGAAAAACTGCTTGGTGCTCAGTTCTATTCGGTCAAGATAGCTGTGCCCGCCAATAACAATATTCAGAGGTACCACGTCGATCCTAAGAGAATCGATCAACTCCTGCGGTAAATCCGAACCCGAATCAGCCAGGATGGCAAGTGCGCCGCCAGAGCTGTGTTCCAGTATGTACTGACGCAGCATATCATCTGTCTTTTGACTGATCAGTTGCCCGAGTTCACTTACGCGTTCAAAGACCTCCCACGGGGTATCGGTGTGGATATGAAATTTGATCATCTCACCACTGTCGGAGACTACCTGTGAGTCGCCATAGGAATTGATAATGCTTCGCATACTCTCCAGGCTTGAATGACTTTTCCCATCGGTATGAATAACGCCTTCAGTACAATAGCGATAAGTTGGAACATCATCGAGATGCGCTTCGGCATGATAGTTAAATACTTCTTTTGGGATCATGTTTTCAAACGTAGAATCGTTTCCCCTGCGGGAGTGCCCAATAGTTCGCACAACACCTTCGATGTAACGGTAGAATGCCAACGCTCCGGCATCCAATAAATTCTTACTTCTCAGTAATTCCATTTGCTGGGTCGTAGCAAGCAGGCTTGTTTTCGCACTGTCCAAGGACTTCTCGAGAGTATCAACGAGATCTTCCTGTTGTTGACTTAGATCTTTCAATCCTTCGCCCCAGGCCTTCATTACGGAAAGCATGGTGCCCTCTTTTGGGTTTGCTACCGCAGAATATGCCTTTTCAGCACCTCGATTGATGCTTTCAGAAAAAGCGTGGATCGTAAAATTTTGGAGATCAACATTTTGAATGCTTTCAATCAATCCGATAATAAAACTGGCTAAAATTGTTCCTGAGTTACCTCTGGCACTTAAAAGAGCTTTAGTGGACAAGTTGTCCAAGAAGCTTCTCAGGTTGCTGGTATCCACATCAGTTATCAGACCTTCAGCTGTCAGGAGCATGTTTGTTCCAGTGTCCGCATCTGCGACTGGAAATACGTTGATGCGGTTAAATAGGTCTTCATCTTTTTTTAGAGCTGATAACCCTGATTGTAAAGAGGCGAAGATTCTTGAAATTAAAAGGGCTTCGTTATTCATGATCATCGTTTTCCTCGTCAATGCCCGATGATATCACGAATAAGGTGTTACTTTAAAAATTGTTCATACCTTCAAAAGAGCCCTTTGGTTGCTGTAACCTGTATCTGCCAACAGCTTTTTTAGTAAGCTTCTTGATCGGAATAAAAAAAACAGAACCGGATATTGAATGGTTCTGTTTTTTAGATAATTTTGTTATCTAGAAGTCGACATTAAAGAACAAACTTCGGAAGAGGATATA
>DOEX01000270.1 GCA_003532515.1 Anaerolineaceae bacterium
GGTCATCCGGTCAACCCTGTTATGAATACAAAACTTTTTACACCAAAAAATTTGCGCAACCTGATCATCATGCTGGTTGTTGCGGGGGTTCTTTTTTTAGCTGTGTCGGGCTACCTGACGCCTGTATTTAGCTTCTCGGTCAACCCGCTCATTTCTGCGCAAAGCTGGCTCTCTCAACGTTATCTCGCTTTCAGCGATTTCTTTAATTCGCCGCGCGATATGGCAACATTAAGGGCTGAAAATGCCCAGTTGGAAAGTGAAGTAGCTATGCTTCAGACTGAAATTGTTGCGTTGCAAGAGAACCTGGCTCAATCTGATATCCTCTACACCTTGCTCGATTTCGCTCGATCTAACCCAGAACACGAATATGTGGCTGCGACTGTAATTGGACGGGAGATCAGCCCATTTCTTCAGTACATCATCATCGATAAAGGCAGCAATGATGGGCTTCGCCATGGCATGCCTGTGGTCACTCAGCAAGGTCTGGTTGGTCGTATCGATGCACTGATATCTGATGCTGCCAGAATTCAATTAATTACCGATGCAAATTCAACCGTTAATGTCAAGCTCCAGACTGCTGGAGTGGAAGGACTGGTGCGTGGCTCCGTGACCGGTGAAATTACACTGGATATGGTGCCGGTTGACACGATAGTTCAAATCGGCGATATTCTTATGACTTCCGGTTTGGGCGGAACATATCCACCCAACATCTTTGTTGGGCAGGTCCTCACCATGCAATCCAAGCAAAATGTCCTTTTTCAAACAGGCTCAGTTCAACCTGTGGTGGATTTTTTAAACCTGAGTGCAGTTTTGGTCATAACTAATTTCGACTCAGTGGACATTTCTCCGCTGGTTCCATGAGGCAGCTATGTGGTCTTATCTGATCGGCTTTGCAGGCTTTTTGCTGACCGCGATGCTTCAAATGA
Organism: Anaerolineaceae bacterium; assembly: GCA_003532515.1. Taxonomy (GTDB): domain Bacteria; phylum Chloroflexota; class Anaerolineae; order Anaerolineales; family Anaerolineaceae; genus Mesolinea. The sequence continues at coordinate 927 of DOEX01000270.1, forward strand.
GCGTTTTTAGCCAATGGAAAATTCTCTCTGGAAGTGCTGACATTGTCCTGCTTTTTGTGGTTGCCTGGTGTCTGCAAGATCGCAGCAAGCGATTATGGCTGTTGGTTATCCTTATGGCAGGGTTGGCTGGATCTGTATCCGCTTTGCCAGTGTACATTCCATTTGTGGTCTATTTAATTGTTTACCGGGTCAGCAGGCTGGTCCAGTCCAGGCTTATGCAATCTCCTCTGCTCGGGATGCTTGTGCTAACTTTTGCGGCTACATTGTTACAAGTAGCGCTGAACATTGTCTACCTCTTTATTACGCGGGTTGACCTGAATTTCACAGATGCCCTGGTTGAGGTGGCTTTACCGTCTGTTTTACTAAATATGCTGCTCGCGATTCCGGTTCATGCAATTGTCCGTGAGATCGCCCTCTATGCTTTTCCGAAAGGAGTTGAAGCATGAATAATCAAGAATACAAAAAACCGACCATTGATATGGGTAGATTCCGCTGGATCTATTTGATCATCACCCTGGTGTTTATCTATTACGCTTCACAGTTGTTCAACTACCAGATCATCGAGGGTGAGACTTATGTTGCCCAGGCACAAGACAACCGTACAACCGTTATCAGCATACCGACCCAACGTGGAATGATTTATGACCGAAACGGTATAGTTTTAGCGAGAAATACAGCTCAATACAATGTAACTGTCACACCTGCAGAATTACCTGATTCAGAAGGTGAAGTACGCGAAATATTTGACCAGCTCAGTCAACTGATCGCCATTCCAGTCAACCAAGGCGAGGTAAATGATGAAACCGCCAGTGCCTTTTCTCCTTGCTATACCGACTTGGGCATCTTTCAAATCGTGGAGATCGCCGAGAGCCTGTGGCCATTTCAACCCACACGCCTGAAATGCAACCTGAACAAAGAAACCGCCATGATCATTGAGGAAAAGAAAATGGATTGGTCTGGAATCGACATCGAAGTCGAATCGGTCCGTGAATACCCGACGGGCGAGCAAACTGCAGAAATCATAGGCTTTCTGGGACCGATTCCACAAGTGTTGCTCGATTACTACACCGACCAGGGATTTGTATCAGGTCGCGATAAGGTCGGCTACATGGGTATAGAGAACTCGATGCAGGATGTACTTGCCGGTAGTAACGGAATACGTGTGGTTGAGGTTACAGTTGGTGGTGAAATTGTCCGGGATATCGAAGAACCGATCGAACCCGTCCCTGGTGCAGATATTCATCTCACTATTGATTATCGCTTGCAGATGGCAGCAAGGGCTGCTCTTATCGAGCAATTACGTTATTGGAATGAATTCTGGATGCGTGAACGTGGTGAGGTAATGAGCACAACCGGCACCGTTATGGGTATGAATCCCAAGACCGGCGAACTACTTTTCCTGGTTTCCTATCCAAATTATGAAAACAACCGCATGACGCAGTTTATTCCCGGCGATTACTACGAACAACTGAGTATCGACGAAGCCAAACCCTTGGTTAATAAAGCCATCTCTTCCGAGCTGCCGCCCGGCTCCGTTTTTAAAATGGTACCGGCATTAGGCGTGCTCAATGAGGGAATTGTGACCCCGGAACAGACCATAAGCTGTACTCCGACCATCACCTTGCGACAGCAATTTTACGAAAGCGATATTGGTACAGAGCAAAGCTACTATTGCCATGACAAAGCCGGTCATGGAGCAGTCGACTACAAACATGGTATCGGCTATTCATGCAATGTTTACTGGTACAAAACCAGTGGCGGTTACCCCGGCGAGGTTGAGGACGGAGGGCTGGGCATCTGGAATATCAGCGAGTATGGTGCTGCACTCGGTTATGGAAAAATCACCGGAATTGAACTTCCCGGCGAAGCTGATGGTCTCTTACCCAATCCTACCTGGAAACGGCTTAATCAAGGCGAAAATTGGGCTACAGGCGATACCTACCTCGCCGGTGTTGGACAAGGCTATGTTCTGGCAACTCCAGTTCAGGTGCTGAATGCCTTTTCCACGATTGTCAATGGTGGGCAACATATGCAATTGAGTATGATCGGCAAGACTGTCGATACTGATGGTAACGTGGTGCAATCCTTTGAGCCAAAGGTTCTTTGGGATATTACCAAGGATCCTCTCATCCATACTTACGAAGGCAATAACCAGACCAGCGAAGTTAAAACTGTGGAACCGTGGGTTATTGATCTGGCTATGGAGGGGATGCAACTGGTTACCAGTCAGGAAGGTACCGCAAAGATTGAATTTGAAGGCGATGAAAACAAAATCGCCGGCAAAACCGGTACTGCTGAGTATTGTGACGACTGGGCAAACCGCGAAGGTTTGTGTATCCCCGGATCGTGGCCATCCCATGCCTGGTTTGCTGGTTACGCACCTTATGATGACCCCGAGATCGTAGTTGTTTCTTTTATCTATAATGGTCGTGAAGGCTCAACCGTTTCTGGTCCGATCGTGCGGAAGATCATTGATGCTTATTTCGAATTTAAAGCCATCGATGCCGAATTGGAAGGTCTGCAAACAGGTGATTAAGCGATGAATAAGTTGGAATTGCTGGTCAGAGGCACTCATGGAGGCGTGTTAATCACACTGCCTGCTGCACCTTGGTACCAGCAACGTGATTTGCTGGTCGGTCGCATCCAGACTCAGGAGCGCTTTTTCAAAGGCGGTCGGATCGCGCTGGATGTAGGATCCACAGATTGGTCTGAAGAGCAATTATTAAGGTTAATGAAAGACCTGGCGGATGAAGGTGTTTGTCTTTGGACAATTCTCAGCAGCTCAGAGAAGACCAGGCAGGCAGCTGCATACCATGGCTTTCCCACAACACTGCCAGACCCAAATAGAAAACCCAATGAATCTCATCAGGTTCCTGCCGATACAATACACGATTTGGAAAGTATGGTTTGCTTACCCAGAAGCCTGGCTCCAGGCGAGAATTTCCAGAATTATGGCGATTTGCTGGTAATTGGAGACGTTCCGCTGGATGCCAAGTTGGAAGTCACTGGTTCATTGGTTTTGTGGGGAACGCTATTCGGTTCGGTCTCTGTAAAAACTGATTCTGATCCAACGAAAAACGTCCGATTACTACGGATAGAAAACGGACACCTATTCTTCGACGCCGAAGAAGTTGAGATCCCTGCAAAACTTCGTAAACAGAATGGAATTTTGGTGTCACGAGGTGAGAACGGCATTGACATCCAAAGCCTGATTCCCCGGAGATTGTTCTAATGAATACCCGTCAGATTTGGCAGCGTTTTGATTTCCTGCTGTTTGCGGTTGTGCTGCTTTTATGCGTATTTAGTGTTGCTCTGATCAGTTCAGCTATTGCTGGCAATCCAACGCTTGCTGAACACCCTCAGCGCCAGGCAATATTCCTGGGCATTGGGCTGGTAGTGCTCTTTGTAGTCGCTTCTTTCGACTATCACGTTTGGACCACACTGAGTAAACCTTTTTACTTTTTTGTCGCTATCCTGCTGCTGATCGTGTTTGTCATCGGTGGCGAGCGCTTTGGTGCGGCGCGCTGGTTGGAGACCGGATTGGTTACCATTCAGCCGGCTGAGCTGTCAAAAATTGCCATAATTTTGTCTCTGGCAAGCTATTTCTCAGCCAACATCGAACGAATTAACAATTGGCTAACGATTAGTCGCAGCCTCATTATCACGCTGGGAATTGTCACCTGGATACTCCTGCAACCTAATCTGAGCACCAGTATTGTGATCTTTGTGATCTGGGCGGCTATGCTTTGGATTAGCGGGTTGAAGACCAGGTACATCCTGATTATGCTCGCAGGAGCAGCACTTTTCCTGTTGATATCCTTTGCACTCGATTTCCCTTACCTGGCAGATTACCAAAAGGCGCGGATCACCACCTTTTTACAGCCAGATGAAAACGCCAGGCATGGTGATACCTATAATGTCGAGCAGGCGCTCATCAGCATCGGTGCCGGTGGATGGTTTGGCAACGGGTATGGTCAGGGCAGCCAGGTGCAATTGCGCTTTTTGAAAATCAGGCATAACGACTTCATTTTTTCAGTCCTTGCGAATGAATTTGGTTTTGTTGGTACCGTACTTGTTGTTGCCGCTCTTGTTTTTGTCATCATCCGCTGTTTTAAGGTTGCACAGGACGCGCCGGACGCTTATGGCGCTCTCATTGCCTATGGCTTTGGAGTATTGATGGGTTTTCAGACCATTGTCAATATTGGCGTCAATCTGCGCTTGCTGCCGGTCACTGGTCTCACTTTACCCTTTATAAGTTATGGCGGCAGCTCGCTGGTTTCGATGCTGTTGGGCATTGGTTTGGTGGAAAACGTCCACATGCGCAGCCAACCTAAGCGAAAAGGTATTCTCGATAATGTGACTGATAACTAATAGCAGGGAACAGGGAACAGGGAACAGGGATCAGGGAAAAGATATCGTAATTGGATAGAGTTTTATTCCCCTCTTGGGAGGCTGCTAAGAAGGCGCATTCATCTTCTCTTTCCAATAAACCCTTGTTAGAATCGCTGAAACTTGGTAAACTATTGTTTCGTTAGTGGGGGCTCGTCTAAT
>DOEX01000201.1:0-4380 GCA_003532515.1 Anaerolineaceae bacterium
AACGGCATCAAAAAGCCGGCCCATGCTGCTTGTGAGCGGAGTGTTGAAACCAGTTTCCACCTGGTGGATCAGTACCTGTCTTTCAACCTCACCCAAAAAACGGTAAGGGGCAAGATCTTCGACCTGGTCCAGCAAACCAAATTTCTGTAAGTAAGCCAGGGCGAGACGGGCAGGTTTTCGGATGGAAACATCGCCACCTGGCAGAGGGGCATACTCGAGCTGGAAGCGGCGTTCGAAACCGGAATAGTTTGCGACCAGCACTTCGCCGCCCCAGATGGTGCCATCAGACCCATAGCCAGTGCCGTCAAAGGCTAACCCAATGACCGGGTCGTCAGTTTTCCAGCCGTTGTCAGCCAGACAAGCACTGATGTGAGCGTGGTGATGCTGAACATAGAGCAATTGGAGCCTGCCTCTTTGAGCTCTCTCCTGCGCATAACGGGTCGCCAGGTAATCGGGGTGCAGGTCGGCAGCGATCAGTTGAGGTTGGATCCTGAAAATCGACTGGTAATGGTCAATGGCTTTGGTGTAGGCGTTCAGCGTTTCCTGGTTTTCGAGGTCACCGATGTGATGACTAACGAAGGCATATTGCTCACGGGAAAGCGCAAAAGTGTTCTTTAGATGGGTGCCGGTTGCCAGGGCTGGAGCAGCCTTGAATGGAAGGCGGATAGGAGAAGGCGCGTAACCGCGCGCACGGCGGATGAGATAAGGTTGATTCTTTACCAGAGTAACAACGGAATCGTCAATGCGGGTTTCGATGGGTCGGTTATGGAACAGAAAGGCATCGGCGATGTTACCAAGTTTTTCATGCGCATCCTCGTTTTCGGTCACAATCGGCTCTTCACTCAGGTTGCCGCTGGTCATCACCAGCACATTGGGGATGCTCTGTGCTTTTTCCAGCAGAAGGTAATGCAAAGGCGTGTAAGGTAGCATAAAGCCCAGCGTGTTTTGATCTGGAGCGACAATTTTTGCCAGTATTTTGCCTTGTTCAGTTAGATTAAGCAAAACAACAGGTGCTTGTTTTGAACGCAATAGTCTTTCTTCTTCCTCTGAAACCAAGGCGAATTGCCTGATCGTAGCAACATCGTAGCTCATCAGGGCGAAAGGTTTCCCAGTTCTGTGTTTACGAAATCGGAGTTGCGAAACCGCGTTTTCATTGTGGGCATCACAGGCAAGATGAAAGCCGCCTAATCCTTTTATCGCCAATATTTTGCCCTCAGCCAGCATCTTACGGGTCAATTGAATTGCGTTTTCTCTGTAAGCTATGGTTTTGTCACTTGTTTGAAGCCAGACATACGGACCGCAGACCGGGCAGGCGATGGGTTGGGCATGAAAACGACGGTCGACAGCGTTGTGATATTCACTGGCGCAATCCGGACAGAGCGAAAAGCCCGACATACTGGTGTTGGGACGATCGTAAGGGATGCTCTTAACAATTGAAAAGCGTGGACCGCAATTGGTGCAGTTGATAAAGGGGTAGCGATATCGGCGGTCAGCGGGGTCAAACAATTCCCGCAGGCAATCCGGACATACGTTTAGGTCAGGGGAGACAGGCAAAAAATCAGCCGGATTATCCTGGCTCGGGGTGATTAAGAAGCGATCGTAGTGTTTTGTAGGTGCCTCAAGAACTTCAAAGGCATCGATTTCAGCCATCCGGGGAGGGTTGTCACGCAGATCATGCAGAAACGCCTCAAGCTGCCGGGGTTCACCATGCACCTCGATTTCTACGCCATGGGCAGAATTGAGAATCCAACCGGTCAAGCTGTGCTTATGCGCGTAGCCATAAACCGTTGGTCGAAAACCAACCCCCTGAACGACGCCCCGGATCAGCACCCGCTTGTTGATTGCGTTCATCTATCCCTGGGAAGTTCTTACCTTTTCGTCCAGCCATTCAATCCAAGGTTCAAAGCCTTCTCCAGTTTTTGAACTGACCGCAAAGGTCTTCAAACCGGGGTTCAACATCTCAACGCCTTCCCGGAAGTAATCCATCCGAAAGTCAATGTAGGGTGAGAGATCGATCTTGTTAATGATCAGAACATCAATATTGCGATAAATATTTGGGTATTTGTAGGGCTTATCGTCGCCTTCGGGAATCGAGGAGATCACAATATTGGCATGATTGCCAAGCGCAAAGCCTGCCGGGCAGATAAGGTTGCCTACGTTTTCAATCAAGAGCAGGTCGATTTCGTCCAGGTCGAGTTCGTCAATCGCCAGACCGACCATGTTGGCATCGAGGTGACAATCACCACCGGTGTTGATCTGGACAGCCGGCATGCCAACCGCTGTAATTTTGTCTGAGTCAATCGTGACGGGTGCGGTATCACCCTCGATCACGCCCAGGCGCAGGTCTTTGGGCAGCTTGGCAATGGTTTGAAGGATAAAGGTGGTTTTACCGGCACCCGGTGACGCCATAATATTGATTGCGAAAACCTGGTGCTCGTCCAGTTTTTTCCGGTTTAGTTCGGCTAATTGTTCGTTGGAATCCAGGATCCTTCTAACGATTTCAACTCGTTGTTTCATTATTCTTGTCTTTCTCTTTTTGTATTTCGATGTAATCGACCTGGAATTCATCTCCAGCGATAATGTTCAGGTTGATACTATCGCAGTTTGGGCAGGGGGTGAGCTCATCTTCAAGAGTGAATTCAGTACTGCAATCAAGGCAAAGTAAGGTTGCAGGAATGCGGTTGAAATGGAGGGTTGCTTCTTCTGCAACGGAGCCCTTACTGATGTGATTCCAGTAGAACTGAACGGAATCATCCACGATAGACGATAAGGCTCCAATCGTGAGGGCAATATCGGTCACTTTCTGAGCATTATTGTCAATGGCAGATTGGACCACAATTGCCAGGAGACTTTCTGTAACTGCTAACTCGTGCATAGTTGGATTATACCCTCCGTGTCATGGGCATTCGTTTTTTGGAGATTACGACGATTCCTTACGACAGATACTCAGGATGAGAATAAACATTGAATTGTCTCGAGCGCATGTAACCCACCAGACACATGCCCGCTTTTTCAGCTATTTGAATTGCGAGGGCTGTTGGGGTTGTCCGGGAGATGAGGATGCGACTTCCAATAAACAGACTTTTCATTACCATTTCTGAGCTGATCCGCCCACTGATCATGAGAATTGACGGCGAGAATTTTTGCTCATAGAGCAGCCAGCCACCTGCCAGCTTGTCCAGACAATTATGCCGACCAAGATCTTCCATGATTATGTAGATCTGTTGACCATCACTTAAACCAGCACTATGGAAACCTCCAACCAAATCGTGTAACTTTTGCTCATCAGAAAAGCGACTATATAAGGCAGATAAGTCTTTCACGGGAAAGGAATAATCAAGAATTGGTTCAGTAAAATTCTTTTTGTTAGGCAGTGTAATGCCAGTGGTTGTGCGATGAAAATTGGTTGGTCTTTCAACCTCGATCTTTAGGTTGATATTGATTTTTGATAGATTCTCACTTAGTACCACTGAGTTGACCTGGTTCAAGTCTGTGATAATATTTTCGTTCCAAATAAACCCCAGGGCAAGCTCTTCCAAATTGGTGGGTGAACAGATAAATGTCATCCACCTTTCCTCGTTGATGAATAATTCAAGCATATGCTCATTGATAACTTGTTTTTTTTCGTCCAGCAGAGATTCGGTAAGGGCAGAGTAGGTCTTGATTGGTAACTCAATGTAAGGTAGTTTAGTCTTCATAATTTATTGGTTAATGTCGTGATCCTTCACTCAAATTTTCATTAATGAACTGCTTAGTCAAGTAGGTTAGCTTTTCCTTGCAATCATTTTGGTTTAGGTTACACCTCATTTTTACTTTGACCAAAACCTGTCCTCATCATACCGCAAGAGGAGGTGTTTTGACAATTCAAGAATTCTAACTTCAATCGTTCCCAAGGGAGTGAAAATTTGTTCTTGACCGTTATAATAGCCTATGAGGCGTCATGGATTCGAATTTCGATCAAAGTTTAATCAGTTTGGTGATCCAGGCTGGAGGAAAATCAAGCAGAATGGGCGAAAACAAAATGCTGATGCCATTTTTGGGGGTTCCTTTGATCCAAAGAGTCTATGAAAGGACCAAAAGTATTGCTCAGGAGGTCATTATTGTTAGCAATGAACCTGAGGAATTGGCGTTTTTGGGGGTTAACGTAATGAAAGATAGTATTGAAGGGAAAGGTGCAATCGGGGGACTGTATACTGCCATGGACAGAGCCAGCAGTGAGTATGTAGCAGTAGTGGCTGGTGATCTGCCATTTGTAAATGCTGAGATTCTTAAAGAGGGTGCGAGACTTCTGAATGAGACAGGGGCAGATGTGGCGATTCCTAAGGTTAACGAAAATTTTTATGAACCACTACACGCTGTTTACCGACGTGAAACATGTCA
>DOEX01000201.1:4420-6563 GCA_003532515.1 Anaerolineaceae bacterium
ATGCGTTTTTCAACATCAACAATAAGGAAGATTTTTCACTCGCTGAACAGATTGAACTGGGGAAAGTTAAATAAAACAACCCCGCTGTTCATCAGCGGGGCTGTTGCAATACAAATTATTAGCTGACTGCTTCAATCCTGACAGCAGTGACTTTGTACTCCGGAATTTTGGCAATTGGATCTAATGCTGCTTTCGTTAGAGTGTTTACATTTGCCTCAGGGAAGTGGAAGGTTCCATAAATCAAACCTTCAGGCACCCGATCTGTCACCCAGGCTCTGGCAGTAATCGTGCCCCGTCGTGAGGTCAACTTGACATGATTGACTTCCTCGTTCAATCCAAGATGGGCAGCATCCTCATGAGAAACCTCAATCAGGGACTCGCCATAGATATCCATCAACTCTTTAACACGGCGGGTTTGCTCGCCGCTGTGCCAGTGGTAGATGACGCGCCCGGTGGTCATCATGACCGGGTATTCTGCATCTGGTAACTCAGAGGGATCCAGGTGAATTGCAGGTAAGAAAGTGGCTTTTCCACGCGTAAACTTACCGATGTGCAGAATTGGCGTGCCTGGGTGAGTTGGATTGGGGCAAGGCCAGCAAAGGGTTTCGCCGGCATTCAAACGCTCATGCGAGATGCCACCATAACTTGGGGTCAGGGCAGCAATTTCTGCCATAACCTCACCTGAATCGGCATAATTCCAAGAAGCATAAGGAGCTGCATCGATCTGACGTCCGCCTTGAGCGATGACGCGTTTTGCGAGGTCAGCTATAACATCCCAATCAGGTCTGGATTCACCGCGGGGGGTGATAGCCTGGCGCACCATTTGCACACGCCGTTCCGTGCTGGTAAAGGTACCAGTTTTCTCCGCAAAAGTGACTCCAGGCAGAAGGACATCCGCATATTTTGAAGTTTCAGTCGGGAAGATCTCTTGCAGGGCAAGGAAATCCAACTCTTCGAGGCAGTGCCTGATGTGGTTGGTGTCAGGATCGGTCATCATCGGGTTTTCACCAAGGATGTAGAGCGCCTTGGTGGTGCCTTCAAGCACACCCGGGATGATCTCGGTGACCGTCTTACCGACTTTATTAGAAAGGGTAGTACCCCAGGCTGCTTCAAATTTTTGCTGGGAAGCCTCGGCTACCACAGCCTGATAACCGGGGTAAACGTTGACGAGGCAGCCCATGTCACAGGCTCCCTGAACGTTGTTCTGCCCACGCAAGGGGTTCACACCGCCACCAGGGATGCCAAAGTTTCCGAGCATCATTTGCAGGTCAGCAAGCGAAAATACGTTGTGAACACCAACAGTATGCTGGGTAATGCCCATCGCCCAAAATACAGCCATTGGAGCGTTGTAGACAATGATCTCAACTGCTTCGTACAGTTGATCGACAGGAATGCCCGTGATTTCTGAAACCTTCTCTGGTGGATACTGCTTGACGTTTTCGATCAGCGCATCATAGTTCTCGGTGCGTTCTTCAATGAATTGTTTGTTCTCGTAACCCTTTTCAAGGATGATATACATCAAGCCGTTTACCAGGGCAATATCAGTTCCCGGCTTCTGTTGAAGGTGCAAGGTGGCAAATTCGCAAAGATCGATTTTACGTGGATCGGCAACAACCAGTTTCACACCACGGTTCAAGACCGCCTGGCGCATTTTAGCGCCAAAGACTGGATGCTGTTCAGTTGTGTTTGAACCAATCACGAAAATAGAGTTTGCTGAGTCGTAAACATCCTGCATGGAGTTGGTCATAGCGCCAGAACCAAGGGTTGTTGCCAAGCCGGCTACTGTGCTGGCGTGGCAGAGACGGGCACAGTGGTCCACATTGTTGGTGCCGATTACCTGCCGGGCAAACTTGTTCATCAGGTAGTTTTCTTCATTGGTGCATTTAGCGGAAGACAATACTCCAATGCTATTTGGACCAAAGATGTCACGTGTCTGGGCAAGTTTCTTAGCAACAAGGTCAAGCGCTGTATCCCAATCAGTCTCAACCCANNTTGGTGAGGCGATCTTCATGGTGTATGTAGGAGAAGCCAAAACGACCTTTGACACAAAGATGCATGCCATTGGCAGGAGCCAGTGGGTTGGAAGTCACTTTGACAACTTTGTCATCAATCACGTTAAGATCAAATTGACAGCCCACACCGC
>DOEX01000078.1 GCA_003532515.1 Anaerolineaceae bacterium
TGACCTATGCCATTTTCAAAACGCTCAATTCACTTCATGTGAATGTAATTTCATCATCCCAACTTTTAGATTTTGCACCACCCTCGCGTACCTTACTGTATACTTTAGGCAATCAGATAACAAAAAAGGATGAACAACTTATGATCTATTACTTTTCGGGTACAGGAAACTCCAGGTGGGTTGCCGAACAACTGGCTTACCTGACCAATGACCATGCCATCAACCTGATCAACCACTCGGCTCAATCTTCTATTGACGGAGAAGTGATCGGGCTCGTTTTTCCAGTGCATGCCTGGGGAGCACCCGAACCTGTGATCGAATTTATAAAAAAGCTCGTCGGAACACCTGCGTTCTGTTATGGAGTATGCACCTGTGGCGGTGAAGCAGGCATTGCCATGAATAAACTGAACAATCTCATCCATCTACACTCTTCTTACTCTATCGAGATGCCCAACAATTACGTCATGGGCTCGGATTTAGAAACTGAAGCCAGTATGACTGGAAAAATTGCCAACGCCAGCGGGAAAATTGTGACGATTGCAGCTCAGGTTAATGCCAGGGAGCCGGTTTTTGACGTTCAAAGCGGGAATTTTGGCTGGCTCAAGTCCAATCTTTTTAATGTGGGTTTCAATTTTGCTGCCCGCAGCACTAAACCCTTTTTTGTGACAGACAAGTGTATCTCCTGCGGAATTTGCGCCAGGGACTGCCCTGCCAATACGATCACCATGGTAAATGGTAAACCGCAATGGGGGCAGAAATGCTATCAATGTACCGCATGCATCAATCTCTGCCCTACCCAAGCCATTGAGTATGGCAAGGGAACAGCCAAACGAGGTCGATATAGTATTGATAAGGCTTTACAGCGGTCGTCGGAATAAAAAAATCCCGGAGGTTGTATTCAACAACTCCAGGATTAACAAAATTTATCGATTTTCTACGGCTGCATAGCTCCAAAAAGAACCAGCCAGGCCAGGATTGATTTCGCTACCAGGCTCAGGATGATATAGATCCGTTCGCCGTGAAGGTAGTCCTTCCATTTGCCGACACGTTTGTATTGCAGAATCATGTTGACCGGGAAGGTGTTGAAAGCGACAAAATAGGTGCCAATGATTGCCCAAACAAACCAGGGCACACGATCGAAATTACCATTTCCAAACATGTAAAGGAGAATCGCAATCCAGGGAGCCAGACCAGCGATCGACCCCCAAACAAAAGGACCCCAGTTGACTTTTCCCTTTTCAGAACCAGAATTCAACTGTTCCATGACGAGCCCAAACAGGTTCATCGATGCGTTGACAATAAAAATCAACAGAAGGGAGGCGATATCATTAATGCCAAACAAAGTCGCAATCAAGACAATCATGATGGAAGAACTGAGTGAGTACTCAAACCAGCGGAACTTGTTGATGCCTTTTTGCAAATCAGCATTATAAATGGCATTGGTCTTGTTTGGGATGGAAATGATGGCGTGGGCAATGGCAGAGATGATCAGGAACAATGCCACTAAGACCCCAAAGGGTAATTGAAACAGTTCTTTTGAAGTAAGTTCCAGTGAACGGGTTTGCTCATTAAAGGCCAGATAATTTTGTGTGACCGTAGGAGAAAACTCAGCGATTTTTTGGATCACGGTGGTAGCCAAAAACAACATGGCAATGCCCTGAACCAGGTGCAAAGCACCCATAATGATGTTGAAGCGTCGTAATTTTTGTAACTTGATTTCCATATTAACCTCTAATTTAGATTGAATAAAATTGAATTGTTTGATAATTGTACAAAGTTTTTCTGCATTTCATAGCTTTTGTATAAGAGTTTTTCCTCGTTTGTATAAGTTCCTCATCTACCGCTGAACCGGTTTATAAAAACAGAGCTGACAGCAAGTCACTCGGACTTTTGGCAAGACAATTAGGGCATTTAATTTACCCGGCAGAAGACTGGTTTGCCAGGCGCAAGACTTCCAATAACCCACTCTCCTTGTTTTGGTCATGTGAACCGCGGGCACGCCAAAGCTCCTCGCCCTGACGGTCAAAAAGCAGAACATAAATATGTTCCTCATCAGACATCGAAAGAGCCGCCCGAAATTCATCTTTGTCCAAGTAGAGAGTGATCGTGCGCTCACGGGATTTTGGGTTGGGGATGCCCGCCCGCATTCCCTCATTGATAAAAAAGCGTGACAGCGTGTTTAAAGATCTAATGGTCGGCAGCTCATAGTAAACCAACCCCGGAAATTGCTCTTCCAGTCTCTCAGCCAGCGCGATCCAGGAATTGACTTCTGTTTGTTGCCATTGCTGGAAGGCGACAAAAAGAAGATTGTATTGTCCCTCAAAATCTTGTGGGAGCGTCAGTTTTTCTCTGCGTAAATTCGAACCATTGACCTACGGAAAGCTCATGTAACCACCTTTTACTATCGAATGATGAAATTATATAACTAACTAAACAAGTATTTTGAATAAAAGAGTCTTTAGCGTGTGAAACAAGCCAAGGAACCGCAGAAAAACGCGGACTTAATCCTGAGACTGACCGCGATAAACCAGCAAAACCCGCTTGCGTGCCATGGCATGATCAACGATTGGATCAGGGTAGTCGTGACCAATGACGCATCCCATCTGCTTTTGTACCTCAAGCGGCATTTCCCAGGGAGCATGGAGGTAGTTAATTGGTACATTTTTCAATTCAGGCACCCATTTACGGACATAATCGCCCTCAGGGTCAAACTTTTTTCCTTGCAAAATTGGATTAAATACACGGAAATAGGGTGCGGCATCAGTACCGGTGCCAGCCGTCCATTGCCAGCCTCCATTGTTGCTTGCCGGGTCGCCATCCAGTAGTTGCTGCATGAAAAATCGCTCGCCCTCACGCCAATCGATCAACAGGTCCTTGGTCAGGAAAGATGCGGTGATCATACGTGCCCGATTGTGCATCCAACCAGTTGCATTCAGTTGGCGCATGGCGGCATCCACCACCGGATAGCCAGTCAGACCTGCTTTCCAGGCACTAAAAACAGCCGGATTGTTTCGCCAGAGAATTTGACGTAAATTTGCTTTAAATGCTTTGCCGCGCACGAACGGGAAGTAATAAAGAATGGTCGAATAAAACTCGCGCCAGATCAGTTCGTTCAACCAGGTTTCGACACTGTCCCGATCCTCCGGCTTCACAGCCGCATCTAACACCTTGCGGGCAGCCCAAACCGCCTGCCGCGCAGAGAGCATGCCCAGCCGCAAGTAGGGCGAAAGTTGCGAAGTGCCGTCCAGATCCATGCGATTGCGTGTGCTGGCATATTGTATGATATTGGAGTCAGTGAAGTAGGTGAGCCTTCTTTGAGCTTCCGGCTCACCTGCCCTAAAAAAACTATCTGTTGGATGGTTTGGTTGCGCAGGTATATCAAGACTCAATAATTCAGGAACGATTAGTAAATGCTCTGGGGCAGGCAGAGGTGAACTTGATACAGGAAGGCTGCGCCACAGGCGGCTAAACGGGGTAAAAACAGTGTAGGGCTCGCCATTAGCTTTGGTTAAGATCTGAGGAGGGAAGATGGTGACACCGGGCACAAGATTCAGAGGAAGACTTAGTGCAATTTTTTCATCACGCTGACGGGCATAAGGCGAATAATCTTCCTCGGCAAAAATGCCTTCTGCCAGGCTCTCCTGGCAAAGAGCGCGTAGGACTTCCAGCGGATCGCCTTTGCGTAAAATTAGGCGGCTGCCACGTTCTCTCAAGCTGGCGTCTAAGGCACGCAAACCATCCAAAAGGAAGCCCAGACGGGCTGGACCAACGAATTCTGATGACCATAGTTTGGGATCAAGGATGAACACAGGGATGACGGTATTTGCCTGGCGAAGCGCTTCCGCCAGTGCCTGGTTATCAGCCAGGCGCAGGTCACGTCGTATCCACCAAATGACTGTTTTCATCTTTTCATTTCTCGTGTTCTTTTGTCAAAATTTTATCATCCATTAATTTATGGATAACACAAATAGGCCAACATCCTTGCCAATGCTTGGTAATCAGTTTTGCTAAAGA
>DOEX01000053.1:0-275 GCA_003532515.1 Anaerolineaceae bacterium
AAAGATTTTTTAAGGAGTGCAATTTTGACCTCAATCAAAGGAAAATATGTTTTGCTAACCGGTGGTTCCAGGGGGATTGGACCCATCATTGCTGAAGCCCTGGCAGCAAGAGGAGCAAATATTGCACTGGCTGCCCGTTCTCAAGAAGGTTTACAGAAGCTGGCTAACAAACTAAGTGAATTCGGAACAAAAACGATGATTGTGCCAGTTGACCTGTCACAAATCTCCCAACAACAGTCACTTGTTGAAACTGTTATGAATAAATTCGGCAGAAT
>DOEX01000053.1:303-2716 GCA_003532515.1 Anaerolineaceae bacterium
TTGCATCTGTAGCCGCTAAAATCGGCGCACCTTACGCAGCTACTTACTCAGGAACAAAAGCTGGGTTGGCTGAATGGACACGTGGATTACGACTGGAACTGCAAGGCAGTGGTGTGCATTTTTCAACCATTCTTCCCGGTTATATCAACGAAGTTGGCATGTTCGCCAAATTTCAAATCAAGTCCCCCAGCTTACTAGGGTCTACTTCCCCCAGTAAAGTTGCCAGCGCGGTGGTGAAAGCAATTGAAAAAGATAAATTGGAGCTATTCGTTAATTCTTCACCCGCACGGATGCTGAGTGTTGCCTGTGAACTATCACCCTCCTTCGGAGATTGGCTGAAGAGAGTTCTTGGTGTGGTCGATTTCCAACGCCAAAAGGTGGGGAAAAATTGTGACCTGGAATTCAAAAATTAAACCGGAGAGCCTGTCCTGGTTATTAGAAGAAGAGAATCCGGATGTACGGTACCTGGCATTACAAGACCTTCTCGAAGTCCCTTCTTCTGATCCCAAACTGATCGCCGCCAGAGAAAAAGCGCATCGGGAGGGTCCCATATCAGTCATCCTGAATGCCATGCACCCGGAAGGTTACTGGGTTACACCAGGAGCCGGATACAGTTGCAAATATAAAAGCGGGGTCTGGTCACTGATCATGCTGGCACAATTAGGTGCATCCGTAGAAATGGATGAACGCCTGCAAAACGCCTGTCGCTATCTGGTCGATCATGCTTTTGCAGAGACCGGGCAGTTCAGTACGGACGGCACACCTTCCGGAACCATCGATTGCCTGCAAGGAAACCTGGTTTCAGCCTTGCTTGATTTGGGATATCAGGACAGCAGGATGGAACGAGCCATTGACTGGTTGGCGCGCAGTGTAACTGGCGATGGGATCGCTCCACTTGCTGATAAAAAAGCAACTCGACGATATTTTCCATGGAACTGTGGGCCTGTTTTTGCCTGCCGTTATAACAACAGTCTGCCATGTTCCTGGGGTGGCACCAAAGTACTGCTGGCTTTGGGAAAAATCTCGGCACAGATGCGCACGCCACAGGTGGAAAGTGCTATTGGGACCGCAGTTGATTTCTTTTTATCCATTGATCCGTTGACAGCAGCCTATCCTACCCGTCTGGATAGAAAACCCAGTCCTAATTGGTGGAAGCTAAGTTTTTCAGTTTTTTATGTGACGGATATCCTGCAATTGGTTGAGGCAATGGTTCGTGTAGGACGGGCTGAAGATCCGCGGCTTTCAAACGCTCTTTCATATATCTGTAATAAACAGGATGAAAACGGTCGCTGGCGTTTGGAACATGAATACAAGAGTTGGGTCAGGTTTGGCAAATTGAACCAACCCAATAAGTGGGTTACCTATCGTGCTGTCTGGATTTTAAAACAAACATTCGGGTGAAAGGACTGGATTTTTATGAACCAAATATCAAATGCCAACATGCTTGATTGGCTATTGGAAGAGGAGAATCCAGGCGTACGTTATCTGGCATTACGTGACATCATGCAATTGCCCTGGGATGATCCAGATTTTGTGATTGCCAGAGAAATTGCTCACCGCGAAGGCCCCATCGCAACTGTCCTGGACGCCATGCATCCCGAGGGGTATTGGGAAAAACCAGGACCTGGCTATCTGCCCAAATATACCAGTACGGTCTGGTCGATCATCCTATTAGCACAACTCGGGGCAAATATCGATCAGGATCCACGTATCCAGGTAGCCTGCCAATACCTCATGGAACACACCTTCAATGAAGGCGGGCAATTCAGTTCCAATGGACCACCATCCGGAACGATTGATTGTTTACAGGGCAACTTATGTGCTGCTTTACTCGATCTTGGGTACGAAGACCCTCGACTGGACACTGCTTTTGAGTGGATGGCGCGCACTGTGACCGGTGAGGGATTGGCACCAATGTCAGATAAAAAAGCACCTTTGCGTTTTTATGCCGGTAAATGCGGGCCAACCTTTGCCTGTGGTGCAAACAACGGTCTGCCCTGTGCCTGGGGAGCAACCAAAGTCATGCTAGCATTCAGCAAACTGCCAGAAGAGAAGCGCACACCACGGATTAAGGATGCCATTCAACAAGGAATCGAATTTCNNCGGTGTTTTACGTGACCGATATTCTTCAGGTTGTAGAAGTATTGGTGGGGTTGGGATTGGGTGATGATCCTTGTTTGAAAAACGCAATGAAGTTCATCGACAACAAAAGGAATCAGAATAATCGATGGTTGCTGGAATATGACTATACTGGTAAAACCTGGTATAACTTTGGAACAAAGAAACAAACTAATAAATGGGTTACCTATCGAGCAGCCCGGGTATTAAAATTCGCACGGATTGATTAGGTGTTTTCGATTCCTATTAAATTTTGGCGAACAATTTTTTCCTTGTGGCTTTTTCCCTGCCTCAT
>DOEX01000235.1 GCA_003532515.1 Anaerolineaceae bacterium
GGTCTGGCAACTGGTTCTACTCCAATCGGTACCTATCGAGAGTTAATTCGGTTCCACCAGGAAGAGGGGCTCAGTTTTCGGCAAGTGCGCACCGTTAATCTGGATGAATACTATGGCTTGCCCGCTTCCCATGAGCAGAGTTACCGCCGCTTCATGCAAGAAAGCCTTTTTGATCATATCGACATTCTCCCAGACAATACCAATGTTCCGGATGGACTCACCAGGGATCCCCAGGGATACGGAAGAGAGTACGATGAGNNCATATCGCTTTCAATGAGCCAGGCCGGTATTTTACAGCACAAACCCGACTGGTGGATCTGAACAAAAATACAATTGAAGATAATGCCCGTTTTTTTGAGTCAGAAGATGAAGTCCCTCGACAAGCGATCTCGATGGGTATGAAATCGATCCTTGGCGCCAAACGCATTTTGATTCTTGCCAGCGGAGCTAACAAAGCCGAGGCAGTCAGAGACATGTTGGATGGTCCTGTCGACCCCATGGTTCCTGCCTCGATCCTTCAATTGCATCCCAGTGTGACCCTGATTGCAGATGATACTGCAATGACGCTGATTCCATAATTCTTTAGTAGGCTGGCTTGCTATGCTTATATTAAGCCCTCCCTTTTTGGGTGAGCGTCCGTGAGCTAAGCGAACGGGGGTGGGGGTTTATCGCCGTAGGGGAGACCTTCCACGGTCTCCCGCTGTATCGAAATTTAAGCCCTCCCCCGTTTTGGGGGAGGGTCCGTGAGCTAAGCGAACGGAGGTGAGGGTTTTATCGTAGACGAATCCAGCCACAGCCTCCCCAATTAATGAAATTGTGCAAACAAAAACCGGTGTTTTAACACCGGTTTGTTCTTTTCCGAAAAGCTAACTACTCATAATAGCCGCTGATTGCAACAGCACCCGGACCGGCATGCGCTCCAAGCACCGGACCCGTGCTGGTTACAATCAATTCCACAGGCTCCAATTGCTGTTGGATGCGCTGCTTCAATAACATTGCTTCCTCCATGGCGGCACCGTGCATGACAGCTGCATGCAGTTTCAAACCATCTCCCACTTTCTCCTTGAAATGGTTGAATACTTTTTCGATCATAGACTTTCTTGTACGTGCCAATCCCACCGGTTCAATTTTTCCGCTTTCAGCGTTCACTGCAACCAGGGGATGAACCGCGATGACAACGTTGCCAATTAATTTAAATGCTGGTCCCAGCCTACCAGAGCGTGCGAGATAAGCAATGGAAGGCAAACCTACTGAAAAAATTACCTTTTGGCGGACGGCTTCGACTGCATCCAAAACCTGGCGAACCGATGCTCCCAACTGCACAGCGCGCGCAGCAGCCAAAACTTGCCAACCTTGTTGCATGGAAATCGCGCGGGTGTCCACCATGTGAACAGGCACTTCGCAGTCCCTGGCAGCATTGCTGGCAGATTCAAAAGTGCCGCTCAGTTTGCTGCTGACAGTGAGACAGATAATTTCCTCCGCACCCAGAGCTGAGGCTTCTTGAAATGCTTCTCTAAATTCCCCCGAACTGGGTTGAGAGGAGGTTGGAATTGCCGAAGTTGAGGGTAGACGCCGGTAGAACTCATCTGCAGTCATCGTTACGCTGTCGAGGTATTGTTCTCCATCCCAGATGATATGGGTGGGCACTTTGATGATGCCGTACTCTTGGGTAAGTTCTTGAGGAATATCGCAGGCACTGTCACTTACAATCTTGATCATATTCCACTCCTGTTTTTAGCAGCCAAGAATAGCTGCTTCTTAAATCTAAACCCAAAAAGATGGAAAAGGGTATCTTTATGCAAGGTTTAACCATTAATCCCCCCGTCATCGCGAGCCTCAGTTGCAAAGCGATCTCTCAACTCCCCACCTGCTGCCCGGAACAGCGTCCAACCGTTTGAAGCCGGCTTTGGCAAAGACGCTGGCAAAGCCAATCTCTCCCAAATCATAACGCTCAGGGAGAGCTGGTCGGGGCTGAGTGATGTCATCCAGCGGCAGCGCTTCCACCCGACTTACCCGTGCTCTCCAACCTTCACTCACAGTTTTACGCAGCAGCGCTAAAAACAGCGAGGAATATTCAGCCCGCCTCAGCAATGAAATCTGGCGGATGACCAATTTTTGGTTGCCCGGATCACCTTCGTTCTCGTCAGGTGAAAAAACAAGCTCACATGCTCCGATTGCTCGCTGGTCCTCTACTAAAATCACACCTGAACGCAAGCCTGAACCGTGAAAATCTCCAAGGCTTACTTCCTGGGGGTCTTCATACTTCTCTAAAAGCGCTAAAATGATCGCCTGCATTTCTGAGGACATACTCTCGCGGTAGCTTTTATCCAGGATATTGGTGAATGCCAGGTAATCCCATGGGCTTTGGGGTACCCGCACGTTAAATCGATCCGGTAGCCGCCATGTTCCAGGCGTATTACCCTCATAGAGGCTGAGAGCATACTCCTGATACTCTGCTGGCAGTTGTAACTTGAAAAGATTACAGATATAGGTCACATCCTGGTAATCCTGATGGTCAAAATCATAACCCAGGTGAAAATCCACCAGCCACTCTGGATGGATACAAGCCACATCCATCCCCGCAATTCGTCCCTGTCCAGTCAATGAACCACCAGGGTATTCAACGCCACCCACGATTTGACCCTTACTGTTACGCACGAAACTGTGCAGGTCAATCTGATGACCGGCACCGTTCTCCAGTACAAAATTGTGTGCCCATTCATCGCCCCTGGGTAGATACTGGTAATCCAGGCGCCGTAAAATGTTTAGCAGACGCGTTAAATACTGCTGGTTGATCGCCAGATCGAGATCAGAGTGCTCGCGGGTCTGCCAACCTAAAAGAGCATCTACTGCCCAGCCGCCATCCACCACCACGGGTATCCCAGCAATTTCTGCCAGTTGCAATACCCGCGCAACTTCCTCTTCGTCCATTAAGGGCGTTTCACTTGGGTGTACTCTTGTAGGGAAATCGGCAACCAGCTCTGCCAGCTCTGGGTCGGATGGGCGCATAGAGTTCAGTCCGTTCATCCAGCCTCCTCGATCAACCGATCTGAATAATTTTGCCCAAATTTGGTTTCGAGTTCTCCGGCGCTGAGTGCCAGAATAAGGGAGATCACACATAGCCCTGCGCCGACCAGGTAGATCTCGCGGTTACCGTAACGGTCATAAATGAAACCGCTCAACGCATTGCTCAACATATAGCCTATCCCAAACATCGTCACCCCAATCAACGCGTTTGCCGTGCTGGTGACATTTTTGGGCAAAATCATATTGATCAAGGTAATCGAACATACCAGGCGAAAAGTGAAGCTGGCTGAAGTCATCACGCTGGTAATAAAAACAATCCCTGCGGACGGGAAAAACCAAACCGCCAAACGTCTGATGATGTCAAAAACGAAGACGATCATAATAATCTGCTTGACCCCAACTTTACGGATCACCCTGTCAGCATAAATCATAAAAGGCACTTCCCCCAAAGCGCTCAGGCTGTTAGCCAGACCAATCATTCCTGCTTCTAACCCCAGATGCTGCATATAAATCGGTTCAAAAGCACGGATGCCATCCTGGACGGGGTCTGAGATTGCTAATGCCAGTGCCATCAACCATAGGAATCGATGATCAACGATCAACTTGAGTACTGCAGAAAGGCTTAGTTGCTCTTGTTTTGTCTCACCGCTTATGTCAAAAACGGAGCCCGGCAACAGCAGCAAGACCACGATGCTCAAGGCAACCACCACCAGGAAGGCAATGGTATTGTAGGTGAAGCCATAATTCTGATAGATCCAGCCGGCAATCAAAGTTGACACGGCATAACCGATCGACCCCCACAAACGGATCGACCCAAAGCTCGAAGTGCCCTTCTCCGTCGATTTCGACGCTACCGAATAGGATAGATTTTCAGATGTGGAATAAAAAGGTCCCTGCACAGCCCGGTAAATCGTCCAAAACAGAAGTACTGGCACAAAAGCCTTCAACCACGCGATGGAACCCAATGAAAGCGCCATGACCGACAAGGAACCGATTAGTACCAAACGCTTATTCGATGCCCGGTCAAACACCAAACCATACCTGGGGGCGATCAAAATCACAGCAGCCGACCCCACAATCATGATCGTACTGATTTGAATGCCGCTGAAGCCGAGCTGATCGTAATGCAGCGACATATAGGCCATCAGCATGCCCATAGAACCAAAGATCAGTAAAAAATAGAGGCGAAAGAATAGCTTGACAGAACGATTTGGCTTTGATGTTGGCATAGCTTCCAGAAGATGCAAAGATTTTGTTGATTATATCATTCCCGCCCGCC
>DOEX01000195.1 GCA_003532515.1 Anaerolineaceae bacterium
GGATTGAATATTTTTCTCTAATCTTCAAAAAGACGACCAACATCTTACTTTTTCAGCGTCGCAAAAACGACAACGTGATGATCAAATCTTCCATTGACGACACTTCCTATGCATGTAATGAGGGTTAGGCGAGAAATTCCATCCGAAGACGGTTGGGCTGGTTTGCCGGTCACTGGTCCGACCCCAAAAATCTTTGCAAGCATGGCTGGGTCGGAGGATTCCTCGAGGGAATAGATTGCGACCTCATCAACAATGAAGGTAAAGTCGAGATTTTGCTCGGTGTAGTGGATGATAATGCTGTCGCCCGGCTGTAGATCCTCAAGGCGAACGAATATTTCGTCTCTCCCAAGCGAATCGCTTAAATGCCCAGCGATGGTGGCCGTGCCTGACTCGCCCGGAAGCCCACTACCGCGATACCAAAAAGCTGAATGCCAAACCGGATCGTCAATTGGACCTTTCGGCGCATCCATCTCGTTTGATGAATTCAAACCGACCCCCAGCACTGGGGCATTGACCTGAAGGGCAGGAATCTCGAGTACAAGCGGCACCTCGACCGGACCATCCATGATGTCAAGATGCTTATCAAAGAGCGGTCCAAGAACAACTGGTGTGGGCGTGGGAGCAACGGTTGGTTGTGGTATCAGCTGAACCTTGGGTGAAGGCAACGATAATGATGGCAGTGCTGATGATGGCAAAAGAGACGGGATTGGCGTAGGTATCGTCTCTCCCGTCTCTTTATTTTCACAAGCACCGAGGGTTATCGCCATTATCAGAAGGCTCGATAAAAAGCCGAGCATGCTCCGTCGAATGGTCATGCTAATGTTTCGGGCAATAATAAGTTTACTGCCTTGGCTTAGAAGTCTTACGATAGGCTCGCGAACCTAAGACAAGTGCAAGAGCACTGAAGCCGCCGATGATCAGCAAACCCCAGGGTGAGCTTTCGCTTTGAAGAGGGGCACCGCCAGTGGGGGGTAAAGCTGTCATAACTGGCATGTTTGTAGCTGTTGGTACTTCGGCTGTGGCTGTTGGTGGTATGTATGTACCTGTTGGAGTCGGCATATCCTCTGTTGCTGTGGCGGTCGATGCCGGTGTAGCTGTTGCTACTTCGGCTGTGGCTGTTGGTGGTATGTATGTACCTGTTGGAGTCGGCACATTGGCTGTTGCTGTGGCAGTGACTGTAGCTGTGGCAGTGGCAGTGGCTGTAGCTGCCGACGTCGGTGTCGATGTTGGTAGCTGCACGCAAATGGGACCGAGTATGGTGTTGGAATCCAATGTCACCGCACCGGTTTGTGCCAGGGCACGACCGTTTAGGGTTGCACCTGTTTGCAGGGCAACGCTTGTGAGGGCGAGAACATCACCAATTAAACTGCTGTTCACACCGAGAGTCGCAGATGAACCAACTCTCCACCATATATTGCACGGATCTCCGCCAATAACTGATGCACCTTGATTTAAAGTGAGGGTGGACGCAGATTTGAAGATCCAGACGCCCGATCCAGTTAGAGTCAGGTTCTCAGTCAGCAGGAAAGCAGTAGCGCAATAGACACCCGGTTCGAGAGAGAGACCGGAAAGGTCTTTAACACCGCTGTAGGTAATATCGCACGGCTGGTCGAGTTGGCCGAATGCAGCGGTATTAGCAGCTTGGGCTGCAGCTGCGTGTCCATCCTGGATATGGATCATTCCTGGAGGACCGACAACACCCGGAGGAAAGCCTGTGACGAGTGGTGGCTGCCCAATGCCTGGACTGACGCCTAAATCTCCCTGCACGGTGGTAGGACCGGTATTGGTTACGATCGAGCCAGCCAATACGGAGTAACTCGCTACGTCGCCAAGAGTTGGCGGAGTGGCATTAAGCCTGCTGGCAAATGCGGAAGAGGATGGGCCTGCCACAAAAAGTGACAGTAACAAGATCATAGAAATTGTTAAGTACATTTGTTTTCGCATATTACTCAGCCTCCAATCAAAAACTTACAAACGGTAATAGTCTCTTGTTCGAATCGAATTCAGTTTAGAAGTAACTAAGTCTCACCCTGACAACAATCATTAAAATCAACCCAAGAACAAGTTGAGCCATTCTGTTAAGCCAATAATAGTATAACATGTATTTTTCCAAGTTACTTGAACTGCCTCTTGAACTGCCTCTGAACTGTCTCCCCGACGAACTGTCTCCTCGACCCTACAAAATTATCTAATCTGTCAACTCAACCCCACGCACTTTATTACAGTCGACTTGTTTCCTCAAAAAAAAACGGACTTTCAAGGTTAAAAGGTACTACCAGACATCAGACAGAAATCCTTTACTCTTGGAAACCCTATATTTATCAGTATTTTGAATAATACTATTTATCCACTCTTGACATCAATACCACCGTCTCAACGTGAGCGGTTTGGGGGAACATATCGAAGGCATGAAGATTTTGCAGGCTGTAGCCGGCTCCACTGAAATGCTTCAGGTCTCGGGCGAGAGTGCTGGGGTCGCAGGAAATGTAGATTATTTGCTCGGGGTCGAGGTCGATTAGCGCTTGGCGCGCCCAGGTGTTCAAACCTGCCCGGGGTGGATCCAACACAACCAGGTCGACTGTCTCTAATTGCTTAATTAGTCCTGGCAGGATTTCCTCAACGGCACCTTCGTAGAGACTGACATTGTCAAACTCATCCAGGTTGGTTACAAAATCAAAACAGGCTGAGGGAGAGCTTTCGATGGCGGTCAGTTGGCTGGCATAAGGGGCAAGGAAACGAGTAAAAAGTCCGACCCCGCTGTAAAGCTCAAGGATATTCAGGTCATGCTGATTTTCGATCAGTGACAGAACGTGACGAAGCATCTCCTCCGCTACTGGCAGGTTTACCTGGAAGAACGACTCCGGTGAGACTAAAAATTCCTTGCCCAAAATGGTGTAAACCAGGGCATCATTCCCTGCAAGATTGAGGCTTTGCCCATCCGGACCAACATAAGCAGAAGAAACGGGCAATTCAATGGATAGATCAGGCGGATCATTGCTTTCGCCTGTAAAGACGAGCATCAATTCGCCGTCGCTGTCAATGCGCATAGCAATTCGAGAGAGGTCAGAATATGGTTCCAGCTCAATTTGGGTGAGCAGTTGGTTCAATTCATCAGGAACCAGCAAACATTTTTGGATCGGGAGCACTTCGTCTGAATTTGCTTGCTTAAAACCGAGGCTTGGGAAACCTTCGCCGCTCTCGAGATTGGTTGGATGAAACTGGACCTGGTTACGGTAACCAAAAGGAAGCGGACTGGCTGTGATTGTGATTTCCGGCAGGTCTTTGAGCTTACCTATGCGTAACAACTGATCTTTAACGAGTTTATTTTTTAGGGATAATTGTTGCGCATAGTCAAGGTGTTGGTAATGACAGCCGCCACAAATAGTAAAGTAAGGGCAGGGGGCTGTGATACGCTCAGAAGATGCCTCTAACAAATTTACAACCCGCCCGCGGGCAAAACGCTCTTTGGATTCAATGATCTCAATTTCTGCGACTTCGCCAGGTAAGGCAAAAGGGACAAACACGGCCCGAC
>DOEX01000183.1:0-1810 GCA_003532515.1 Anaerolineaceae bacterium
ATTTTTCAATATGAATGCTGGTATAGCGATCGTCTTCAACCAGGCGTTCAGAAATCAGGATAGCATCTTCAAAGTTGAAGCCCTCCCAAGGTAAAAATGCGATCAACACGTTTTGACCAAGAGCAAGTTTGCCATCCTGGGTTGAGGATGAATCAACGATCACATCACCCTTGTGCACTAACTGTCCTTTGACTACAGCCGGGCGTTGATCGATACAGGTGCTCTGGTTGGAGCGTTGATATTTCCGCAGCTTGTGAATTTTCAGATTGCCGCTGGCTTGTTTCAAAACGAGTGTGTCGCCAGTAACAGAAATGACTTCACCGTCTTCTTCTGCGATAACAACCTGTCCAGAGTCAGCTACAGCCACGCCTTCCATACCGGTCGAAACAATCGGCACCTCAGGGCGTAAAAGCGGAACTGCCTGGGTCTGCATGTTAGAGCCCATCAAGGCACGGCTGGCATCATCGTGCTCGAGGAAGGGAACCAGGGCTGCAGAAATACCCACAAACTGATTAGGGGCAACATCAATATAGTCGATCTGTTCGTAGTCACGGATTTCGAATTTATTATGAAAACGGCAGCTGTTTCGGCGTAAAAATTCCATATATTCATTCACTGGGGCGTTCGCCTGGGCAATGACATATTTATCTTCGGCATCGGCACTCATGTACTCGTATTTGTCGCTAATAAACGGCCTAACCAACACATCTTCAATCCCAAAGGATTTAATTTTCTTTGCCATTTCCGGAGTAACCCGGGTTTCAGCTGCGTAAACCACTTCTTGGGTCTTTGGGTCAATGATATTCTGGCGCAACAGGTGATTGACCAGGTTGGGGTCATTGCCCTTCATCGAGCGGTAAACCTTGCGATAAGGAGTTTCAATGAATCCAAACTCATTCACCTTGGCAAATGCAGCTAAACGACCAATCAGACCAATGTTCGGACCTTCCGGGGTCTCAATTGGGCAGATTCGGCCATAATGTGAGAAGTGAACGTCGCGCACATCAAAGCCAGCGCGCTCACGGCGCAGACCACCCGGACCAAGGGCAGAGACAGTGCGTTTGTGCCGGAGCTCTGAAAGTGGGTTGGTTTCTTCCATGAATTGTGAGAGCTGGCTGGAGCCAAAGAACTCACGCAATGAAGCCACTAACGGACGGATGTTCACCAGGCTGACGGGCGAAGCGCTCGTACCTTGGTCACGGATGGACATACGTTCTTTAATTACACGTTCCATCCTGCGCAGACCGACACGCAGCTTATTCTGGATCAATTCACCAACGGTCTTAACCCGGCGGTTGCCAAGATGATCGATGTCATCAGCTGGGGTTTTGTCGTTGTTGATCTCGATCATATGGCGAACAATTCGAATGATGTCATTCGCGGTGACGGTGCGATGACTCATTGGAACCACATCTTGCAGATCCAGTTTTTGATTCAATTTATAGCGACCCACGTTTTCGAGATCGTAATGACGTGCGTCAAAAATCTGTTCTTTGACGTAGGTTTTGGCATTGTCTAACTGAGGGGGTTCACCTGGGCGCAAACGTTTGTAAAACTCGATCAAGGCTGCTTCACTAATGCTGTAATTGCTCAGGTCATATTCGGGTTCTTGCTCGAATGAAGACTCAATGTAGAGGTGATTCGGATTATTGTCGATATCCTGGAAAAGCGCCAGGATCTCTTCGTCTGTTCCTTCTTTCAAAGGAGCAATATCGATCTCATTATCTTTGTCTTTCAATGCAGCCAAGGCGCGCAAAAAGACTGTGATAGGCACTGTGCGTTTTCGGTTGAATTTAAGGATGATGAAGTC
>DOEX01000183.1:1900-3353 GCA_003532515.1 Anaerolineaceae bacterium
TTGGGGGTCATCTCGGGGAAGTCGCCCAGGAAGAGCTCGTGCTTGATCTTGTCACTGCCCTCAGCACCATCCAGAAGGACGGAAACATAGAGCGGACAAGCATAAGTCAAATCACGCTCAAGACATTCTTCGATCGAGTTTTTCGGATCTTCAAAGTGATATTCCAAACCAAATTGTCTGGCTGTGTCGGTGTCACTTGGAAAGTGCAGTTTCAGGTCACCACCATAAGAAATTATGGGAGAAATTTCGTTGAATAAACTACCCAAACCATCAGACTTCAGGCGTTTGAAGGATTCAATTTGAACTTCAATAAGATCAGGTAATTGAAGCCCCACGGGGATACGTGCGTAATTCTTGGGTTTCATCAGTTCAGTCATTCACATCTCCTAACGTGATAAAAGCGTGGTGCAAGCCTTGAACCACGCGTTTAATACTTTTTAAGCGCAATATTTCAGTATAAGACAACTCAGTTGCTAAGTCAATAGTTTTTTCAAGCCAATTTAGGCGTTTTTTCCATGTTATCAATAAGATATTTATTATACCGCAAGAAATCGCTTTGATAACATGTTGCCGATTGTAATAGGCTTACGAAGCACATTGCTTGTGCAGGTCTCCTTTTTGATTGTGCCGGTCTCTTGCGCAGCACCCCTTTAGTGGGCAGAACGAGCACACGTTTTGACCGCAGGGCTCCAAATCAACCAGACAACCGGAAGCCTTCGGCTAAATCCCGTGCGCGGCGAGGACGCCGGCACGATCGTCACTCTTAAATCACCTTCTCAGTCTTCCCTGCCAGGTTTCGCAAGTATTCCAGTTGTCCGGCATGGTAAGACATATGAAAGGCGAAGAACAGAATTGTCGCTCCTTTGGTACCGCTCCAACCCGGTTCTTTGAAGTAAGCATCGCTTTGACTATCCAGGGCTTGAACTGCCAACGAACTAAGTGCCGCGAAGTCCTGCCTGATCGTGCCAAGGTCTGGCAAACCCGCTTCATCCTCCAGAAGAGGGTCGCTGGTACGTTCGAAGCGTTTGTATGCATGAAAACCCTCCGGCTCAGGTCCGCCAAGTTCGACAACCAGGTCTTTCATGCTCTCCACCATGTGCCCCAGCACCCACAGCATGCAGTTGCCACCTGGCTGGGGTTGAAGCAGCATATCCTCCTGGCTCAGTCCTTCCGTCTGCGCTTCGACGATCCACTGCCAGTTCTCAAACATGACCTTAAAATCCTCTTTGGTTATCATGGCTCTCCTTTTTCTTGTCCAGACTTTTTCCTAAAAGGAATTGTAAATCAACCCCACTCTATGGTACGATTAGTTATACAAATTCACGGGGAGCCTTTAGGCTGAGAGGGACCACCCGGTCCGACCCGCAACACCTGATCCGGATCATACCGGCGGAGGGATGCAGATAAACCATTTCAGCAACCCTCCCATTGGAGGGTTTTTTGATGAAAAATT
>DOEX01000236.1 GCA_003532515.1 Anaerolineaceae bacterium
AGCCACGCTGAAAGATATCAAACCAGAAATCTGGCGTAGGTTCATTATCCCAGCCGACTTCCGGCTGGACCAACTGCACGATGTGCTGCAGGTTTTGTTTGGCTGGGTCGATTACCACCTGCGATGCTTCACTATTGCAGGAGTCAAGTATGGAATCCCCGACCCTGACGATGATTTTAAGACCGTGGATAAGGATGATAGCAAGTACCAATTACACCAGCTTTTCAAAAAAGTTGGGCAACGCAGCACCTACGAGTATGACTTTGGCGACGGGTGGGAGGTTTCTCTTGTTTTGGAAAAAGTGCTCGAGCCGGATCCTGAGGTTAAATTGCCAGTCCTGCTGGACGGCAAGCGAGCTGGTCCACCAGAAGATGTAGGCGGTTCTGGTGGTTACATGAATTTTCTGGAAGCAATAAACGATCCTAAAAATGACATGCATGACGAATTGCTGCATTGGATTGGCGGACGTTTTGATCCAGAGGCTTTCAATATTAAGGCGATAAACAGGGATTTGAGAGGTGTTAAAAATAAGAAAGAGCCCGGGATTTGGGAGTTTGATTACGTAATCGTTAATGCTCCACTCGGTTTCACCAGCAGATCAAAATGGCCAGAAACTTTAACCGAGGAAGAGATGCAAATCCTCAGGGAATTGCCCCTTCGGAGGGATATCGTGATGATGTTGAACTACATTAAGGAAAACAAGGTAGTGGGCACTGCGTCTACTGGCAATTTTCCACGAAAAGTATTCAGGGATATCTGCAACCAGTTTGTTCACCCTCCAGAGCTTGACTTTCAATGGCGCGATGGCAGAATCACAGAAACACAGTCTGAATTTGACATCCCGGAATTGATGTTCCGCCACATTCTCGCCAACAATGGTTACCTGATCGAAGGCAAGGCTGGCAGCCGCTGGAAAGTCACAGACTTGGGATATCTATTCCTTGCAGATACAGAAGCGTGGCAATACTGGCATCTCTTGGTGACCTGGTGGAAAATGACTAACTGGTTTTACTTTTCACACATGCACTCGTCTGATGAGGTTAATTTTTCCCTGTTCTCCCGCCTGGCGTTGCACCATTGCCTGTCTCTAAGCGACACAAAACCAGTGATGCTTCGTGATTTTGTCAAGGACTTGGCTGAACAATCAGAAAATTGTTTCCCAAATTTCCATCATTCTCAGAAAAAAGATGTTTACGGTATGCAGGAGCATTTTATTGAGCGAATCTTGATCCGCCCTCTGATAGAATTTGGTATCCTTGATCCGATTTATGAAGTTTCTCCGATACTTGGTGAACCTTACAAAGATCTTCAAGCTTTTACAATAACGTCTGTTGGTCTAAGTGCATTGGAATCCTTGAAAAGTGTGATATGAACTTACAAGATCAGGTGTCAATAGAGTTACCTCTGTTCTACTCAGGTTGTCATGGTGTCTGGAGCTGCTTCATCGACATAATTTTGCAGTAGACA
Source organism: Anaerolineaceae bacterium (assembly GCA_003532515.1). Taxonomy (GTDB): domain Bacteria; phylum Chloroflexota; class Anaerolineae; order Anaerolineales; family Anaerolineaceae; genus Mesolinea. The sequence goes on from DOEX01000236.1 coordinate 1,468, forward strand.
AAGCAATCCGGGTTCACTTTGTTGGACACATCCTGCACAAAAGTCCTTTAGGATGACAAAATTCTTGAGATTTCTGCGTAAAAAGCAGGGGGATTGAATTTGTTTAGGTATACCTAAAATAACTATGCGCAATATCTATGCGCATTAACTAAGTACGACTGTGACGGCATAACAAATCTGAAATTGAGCAGTTCTCTACTATCCATGGCAAGTAAGATAGCGGGTTTCTCTCCAACTGTTTTTCCCTTGACCTGAACTAAAATCAGGGTTAGAATATCTGTCCTAACTGAAAAGGTCCTCGTAGCTTAATGGATAGAGCNNAGAGCACCTGCTTGCGGAGCAGACGGTTGCGCGTTCGACTCGCGCCGAGGACATTTTTTTATTTAATCACCGGAATAATAATCATTGTAACAAGTTGCAGATTTCCAGGTCACCCAACTGAACCCACCCACTCCGCTCCTACTCCCGCAAACGGAACGCAAGCAGTTTATAGAGGGGGCAAACAAAGGGAGTAAAGGCTCCTCAATGATACTGATAGGTTTGTTTCTCGTAGTCTTCTGTCATTAATTTGACACATCACCCCCTTTAATTCCCCCTCCGAAGAGGGGGTTGTGCAGGTTGTCCCCCCGCTTAAACAGAGAAGATAAACCCTACTCGAAAACTTGTGGATTCTGGAAGATATGATTTTTTTAGCGGTGGAGATGAGTTTCCATCCTTCCATGGGGATTAATGAGAGAGACTATTTGGGGCTTAAGTCAAATACTGATTACTTGCCAGTCATCGCTAATGTAATTCCGCATACCGGCATGACCGTTCATATCGTCCAGCATAGGCAATCCCAAGGCAGCATTGACCTCATAAACGCCCAGGGCGCGGGAGCAAGCCAGGCAGATGCCCGCAATCAGGTTTGCATCCAGCGCTTTCTGATAAAGCTTATTGCCGTCAGAGGTTAATTGTGAGGGCAATTTGACAGATGAGCCCTCGAAGATTATCTTAACCTGGCACCCCGCATCGGTAAGATCAAGCGCGTTCAACAAAACATGCTGAAAACACATCTTTTCGCCATTCATTGCATAGAAAAGGATTTTGTTCATACGTAACTCCTTGGTTGTGATTGGTCTAATTGTAGTCGGTGTCCACTTTCAAGAGAATAAATTGGCATTTTTTTCTTGGTGATAGACCAAAAGGTGTTATTGCTGCTCAAAACCAGGGCAAGACCCAACACATCTTGAAAAGAATGTTTTTTGTCGACTATTAGAAATTCTTTCCGAGCTTGTATCCAGTTTAATCATCTTCAATATCGCTAATTGTTTCACGTGAAACCAGTTTCGTGTCAAGTAACAGCCAAAATTGTTTCACGTGAAACTTTTTAGAGCGGCAAGCAACCAAAAAAGCTTGAATGAGTTGTTTGAGTGGAATAACAGGATTTTTGAGCTTTGAAACATTATTGGCTTAAGCTACCATCAACATGATACGATTTGAAGCCTACACTGATGCCTGTGATGTGTTTTATCGTTTCGGCACAGTTTGTGCAGCTTCAGAAACATAGATTACTTTTTGGAGATACTATGAGAAAACGTATATTAACCTTGTCAATAATCATCATGATCCTTCTGGCAGGTTGTGTCCAAACACCGCCAACTGCGACACCAGCACCCAGCACACCTGAGCCGTTGCCGTCTAATACACCCATGTATCTCTCGCCGATTTACAAAACCTTTGTATTCGTCGGAGGCGAAGGCTGGGCAACCAATCTCGATCAAACGATAATTTATAACACCAGGAATTTTGGTGAGCACTGGTTAAAGGTGACCCCACCTGGTTTGAATAGCCCTGATACCGCGGGTTCGATATTTCTTGCCTTTCCAAATGGCAGTTTGGCTTGGGTATGCCAATCCAAAATTGAAGCCCCTGCCATTTTGCATGTCACCAAAGACAGTGGGCAAACCTGGGTAAGCTACGATTTGGATTTTCCTTGCGGCAACATGGCGTTCATCAGTGCGCAGGAAGGCATGATTGTTTCTGATTTGGGTGTCGGAGCTGGTTCGCAGTATGTAAGCATCCATTCCACCTCAGATGCTGGCGCAACCTGGACCCAGGTATTCAAGCATGATCCTTCTTCTATGGATGACCGCGGCTTGCCTTCCTCCGGAATTAAGCATGTTTTTTCTTTACTTGATAAAGACATCGCCCTAATTGGCGGTAGTCGCCCGATGCCCGGTTCTCTTTACCTGTTTCGATCAGTTGATGGAGGCACTTCGTGGAACCAGGTGGGGTGTGATGGTCTGCCTGATGCAGAGAATTCTGAGTTGGACCCCATGGATATCCTTCGAATCAGCAATACAGAAGTGATCGTGCCAGTCAGGGCTTACCTTGAAAACGGTCAGATGATTACTCATTTTTGTGTCTCTACCAACTCCGGAGAGAGCTTCGAATTTCTCTCGAGCCTGGAAAACGTGGAATTTACAGATTTTGGCAGTCTTACACGCGGGCTTGCTTACGGACAAGGCAAGATGATGCAAACATCCGACGGTGGTATGACCTGGAACGATGTGACTTCGGGGCTGCCGATCGGCCTCACACCAGTGTCCCTGCACATGATGAACGATAACGTTGGTTATCTTACTACAACTATCTCGCCAGACACGCTTCTTGAAAACAGGGTTTTTATGACAGCTAACAATGGTAATGACTGGCAGCCGATGCCAGGTACGATCATCGAGCCAGCCTCGAATTAAGGTCGTCGATCTTTGACGAGAAGGCATTTTTGATAAAACGTCCTATTGTTTTCGCAACCGCTGTTTGCTTGGTGACCTTGTTTACAATGGTTTTTCAGCCTATGCCAGCGGTCAATGCGCAGACATTAGATCGAATTGAAGCAAATCGAGCGATTTTCCACCAAAATTTTGATGAATGGATAGGCATACGAAAAGATGGGCGTGCTCAAGCTGTCCTTCCGCCGAAAGATCCCGAAAAGGTGGTTTATCTCACATTTGATGACGGACCCGACCCGAAATGGACACCCCTAATCCTTGATGTTTTAGCGCGTTACCAGGCAGGGGCTACATTTTTTATGATTGGGTACAACGCGGTCAGCCATCCCGAGGTCGTGCGAGAGATTGCCAGCCGCGGGCAAACCATAAGTGTACACGGCTTCAATCACGTCGACCTCTCTGGTGTTGGCTACACCTACTTTTACAATGAAGTGCATGATACAGAATTGGCAATCGTGGAAGCTTTTCAAGGGAACCCGGAACTGATCAAGCAATTTGGACGCTGTTTCCGTCCACCTTATGGAAAGAAGAGCGATTTGCTTTATGCCAATGCTGAGGCGATGGGCTATGAGGTTTCGATGTGGAATATCGACACACAAGACTAGTCAGGACTTGGTCCGGACGAAATTTTTGTCCATTTCAAATCAGCGTTGGAGCCCCGGAAAGTGATCCTCATGCATGACGGCGGACTGGACCGGGCAAATTCTGTAAGAGCTTTGGAGTTAATTCTGCACGAATTGTTGATGCAAGGTTACACCGTCTTGCCTTATTGCACGCAGCATGGTCAGGCAATAAAAACGTATGATTGATTCTTATTCATTAACGTTAGATTAACCCTTGTGTGTTTTATATTAGTTTTCCGTGATTTTTGGCATAATTTACCATAAAGGTCTTGTATTTGGCGGTGATTTGTGTATACTTTAAGTGTTAGTCGCTTGGGTGCCCCCCTC
>DOEX01000062.1 GCA_003532515.1 Anaerolineaceae bacterium
TAGATTAATCCAGCTGCAAGCCCCATCAGGCAAAGCACACCCAACGTGGCGGTGTATCTCTTCTTGACCAATGTTTGTACTATCCACACTAAAAACAAGACCGGAACCGACAAAACCAGGTAATCCAACCAATGGCTGCCGAATCCAGGTTGCATCGCTTCGCCTTGTTGCGTGAGCGCAAATCCAAACAAGACCAAACCAACCATGGTGATCAACAGGACGAAGAAGCGATCGGTGTGTGGTTTTGACTTTAAAAACAAAGAAGCAATAAAGTAGGACCCAGCCAAAGACCAGAGAATCCAAGCCTGGAAGTAGAATTTGAAAATAGTGTTCATTCGCGTGCCAAACTGGTCTCGCAGGTAGACAAACTCCGGAACAATTACAAGCAGCGCACCTAACAAAACCAGCATGAGGACAAAGCCATTACTATCAATCCTGAATTTTGGTTCGGGTACGATATTCTGATCATAAGTTTGAGTCGAAGTTTTCGATTCTTTGACTTTTTGTATGAAGTAATCGACAGCAAGTAAAACCATGAAAAATAAGGTCAAAAAAGTTCCCGGATGCTTCAGACGCTCCACGAATGATCCGGTAAGAAGACTTGTATTATCCGTAGCTCCTTGCAAGTTATTAAGCAGCGAGTTAAGGGCTTCGATTTTGCCTGCCAGCCATCCCAATCCCCAACCTGCCAGGAAAAGCAGTGCAAATAATGACAACGTCAAAATAAAGGCTTGAACCGATGGCAGTCGTCTTGCCTGGATTTGCCTGTAAAGCAACCAGGCAAAGATCGGGATCAATAAGGGTCCAAACATAATCCAGAGGTACGCCCCCCGTGTGAAGAACGCCAGGCTGGGGATTAGCCCACCTGCCTGTGATGAAAAACTGAGGTAAAACGGTAGGTAAGCTAAAATGCTCAATATTCCGCCAATCAGGCAGAACAGAACAATGTGCCACAGTCGCCTTGCACTCCAACCGCTTGAGCTCGCCTGCCGCCATATGAAGGCAACTGCTAATAACAGCAAGTAAAAGGGGAAATCCCAGGTATTAAGAAAAGCGATACCACCGAGGGTAATTACAGCCATCAGGGCATTCTTCCAGTTAATTGGAATACTGTGACCTAAAACCTTAAATTCACCCTCCCACCCGCCATGAAAAGCATTTAGTGCCTGCGCAATTGCCAGCAACACAAAAGGCATCCCGAGCAAGTGGGGATGAATATCAGACAATAGGTAAGTGAAAAATGGGAATTCATCGATGATCTCGATCATCGAGCCACCCAGGCGAAAGTCCTGGATCACACGGCTGGCTTGCCACCAAGACCAGCCGCCCCTATCCGGGTACCAGGACAGGCTGTAGGGCGCACTTGTAAGCGCTGGGATCTGCAGGTTCTGCCAAAAGCCCGAACTCACCAAACCCCTGGCGTGCAATACATCCAGCAATCCAAACCAGTTCGAAACAATCAGGATCATTAGTGGAGCAAGCATTGCCAGAGTGTAGTTCCGATTCGGAACCTCCTCTTGCTCGCTCTCAGATTGCTTTCCTAATAAATCCCAGGCGACCCCATACGCTCCTAAAGCTGTCAATCCAAACCACGATGCTGATACCAGGTTATATCCCACCGAGGAGACCACTCCACTAACCCTGATCAACAAGGCGGATATCAGGTAGCCAAAATAGTAATACGAGATGGAGTAGCCGGACAGCCAGGGGTCTTGCGGCGGTATGCCAGGTGATTTGAGAATGCCGTTAATGAACGCCATCTCCATGAATTTTTCCGTATGGATGATATCTGGGTTGGCAGCCCTGACCACGGTCCAAAAGGCAAAAGCGACAAAAAACACCACTTCAGTGATGATCACGATCTTTCTGTTTTCTTCAACCCACTGCTTCAGAGGCGTAAAACCGATTTTCCAGATCGCATAGAGGTTAAACAGCAATAAAATCACGAGTACTGTAACAGCACCTGCCAGGTCATTTTTAAGCAAGCCTATTGATGTCAACCACCAATAGACGAAGCCCCAAAGCAGCAACCCAACTACTTTGGAAAGATAAACCCCCTTTGAGCGCAGCTTCTGAAAAACCGACCAGGTAACTGGCAAGCTGATCCAACCCAGGATTTCCAAGAGTAAATACCACTTCAAGAAGTCAATCATAAGTTATCTGACCTTATATATCACGGTGTCGCCTTCATTGTAGACCATGTCCCACAGCGTTCCATCATAAGTTTCAAACTTTTCCAATGTTTCAGCAGGATAGAAAGCTTGTTCCTGTTGCCCGACGATAATGTATTTAATATCGTATTTTTCCAGATAGTTCGTAACGAACCCCTGGTCCAGGCTTAGATAGAAAGCGTTGACTTCATCCACCCGTTCCTGGACAGCGTTATTACGGAGTACCGCCCGCTGCTGGCGCTGATGATAGTTCCAGCCCACCACTCCTGGCAAGCCTGTATATATGGTGTAGCGGTTTCCCCAGTAATATTCGTATGCCTGTGCTTCGAGAATGACAGGAGAACCTTCCACGTTTTTCTGCATCCATTGGATTGCTCTGTAATCCTGCCCCAGGTCCATCACCACACCGTTGACTGCAAATTGAGAGGTCTCCATATACTTCATGCCATCCAGGGATTTTGGGGCGCCGGGGTCCATTCTATCGGTGATTTTGTCCTTGGTTGCTAAAACCGGAAAGAGCAAGGCAATAAAGAACAAAACGGTAAATACAACTTGAAAACCGATCTGAATTCGGCTGCGCCAACGGTTGAGATCCCGCCAGAGTGTCGCGACTGGCAACCCCATTGGGAGTGTCAACAGCATCCAGGCCTGATGGTACAGCTTGAAAACCACGTTCATCCGTCCGATGTCACCCACCAGGTACACCAATTCCACAACCAAGGTAAGCAGCAAGCCAGTGCCAATCATAAAATATGCCAGGCGTTTTAGGTCGTCCTCAGTCGTCAAAATCAGAAAGAGCGCCAGCAAACATAACGGCAGAGCAACCAAAGTCACTGTAACCTTAAGCAGCAGGAGCACCAGGAATGCTACCCCGATCAGCACAATCAAACCAATCAGTAGATCGCGATGCCTTTTGTACGTCTCTAACTGGGAGATACGGGTCGAAGCCATCCACTGGTACGTTTCCCAAACCAGCCAACATGTGATCACAAATAGGATCAAACCCCAGTGCATCAAATACGACTTCAATGGAGTCTTATCTCCGCTCCAAAATCCGACGGAATTGTAACCCGGAAAGAAAAAGCGATTGAAATTGAAGTAGAAAATGCGAGTCAGTAAGAATAAACTCACAGAACTGAGAATGGGTGTTACCCATTTTTTTGACCAGGCTGGCAAGAATCGCCACTGCACTTCTGGAAGGTAACGCCATCCGATATAAACCAACACACACATTGCCAGTGCGGTGAAAGTGAGGTAATCCCAGGTATTTGTTGGCTGCAAAGCACCTAAAATCATGGCGCCGACAAAAAGTATCGGCGTTACAACTTCTTTGACTCTAAGGTCCAATCGACCATCGCGCTTCTTCAGCATGATCAGAGATAAGCACCAGGCGACCGCTGCCATAACAATAGGCATAGCAATCAGATGGGCATGAAAATCGGCATATAAAAAAGTGAAAAACGGAAATTCCGTGATAGGCTCGCCAGGAATCATACGGCTGGGATTCCAATACCAGGTTCCGGAAGCTATGGGCAGCTGTTCACCCCGGAACAACATCCCAATTCCCCTAAACAGCCATACCATTCTTTGACTGAGTGTCGCGCCAACCAAGTTGTTGCCTGCCGAACCCAGGGCTTTAAGCCCATTGGTAATAACACTAAGCTCTCCCAGGTTTCCAACCACCGCCAAAAAGACCGCGCTTGCGATTCCAGCCAAAAATGCCATCCCAAACAGGCTTCCCTTACCTTCCAGGTTTTTCTCCAGGACTGCCTTGCCAAAATTCCAGCCAATACTAAAGGCACCGATAACTAACATGGCATACCAGAGCGAGATCAGGATGTTATATGCAACAGCCGGAACAACGCCCAACAACTTGATTGGCATGGCAACCAGCACCTGCCCATAATAGTAGTAATTAATATATCCGCCCGCATACCAGGGATCGTAAGCCGGGAAAGTACTGCTCTTAATGATTGCGTTGAGATAGCTGAAATCCATCGGTTTTTCGCCGCCCCGCCAGGGATGCCACAGATCCGGGTTTTGATAACGGATCCACAGGAAGAAGGCAAAGGCAAGCAGGAAAATGGCTTCTTCGACCAAAAATTGCTTCCACAATGCTCTGATGTCCTGCATCAAATCTTTCCTGGTCAGCCAGGCAACGATAAGTGATGCTACCAGCAAGGCAAGTAGAATGCCCCAAAGAAGCGTGCGGGTGACTGCTACCTTCACTGAGCCGAGATTGAAGGCAATCAAAACAAATAAAAGCAGTCCTATGATTCGTGCAAAGGCATAACCCTTGTCCTTCAAGCCAGGCATTGCCAGGCGAACAATCGGGAATACACATACTCCCAACAGCCAGAAGAGCAGGTAAAACGCAATCACAGCCAGCCAGGTATGCTGATTTAGCAGGGACTGGTGATTAAACAGTTCAGACCAGGTGCCGCCGTCTTGTTGAATTTGCTTCTCTTCATCTGTCAGCATCAACTGGTTTCCTGGCTCAGTCTCTCCGGCCACATAGGAATCAGCTTGTTTTGGTGTAAGATATACCGCTTTGCTGACATCAACCGAGTTCAACAAATCCCAGGTGATTTCACTATCGAAATTGGTGTTTTTCCTGAAGATGAGCACTTTTGGATGATCGTATACTGAAAAAGCTTCTTCAGCATATTGATCGTTGAATTCAAGACCGCCTAAATTCGGGTAAGAAGTGAAAGTCGCAATCAAGTCAAAACCCAAGTTGCCACTGGTACTGTCTGTCTCAGCCTGGTAGTAACACTCCAGAGTTTCTTGATCGTCATCACAACCCAACAGTTGGCGGTAGAAAAAGGTGCTCAAGGGATAACGTTCTGACACACGGGGAATCGTGCCAAACTGGCGGTTTGAACTGATGAAAATATAATTTGCCTGGTTTAAGATGGTGTAAAAACGCTCCACTTTGCTGACATCATCTGGCCAGTACATCTCGAAATTCAGATCTCCTCTGAATATTCCAGCGCTGTCCTGGTAGGGCACTAAGCCAGGTCGCGGCAAAGGCAGGGCATCATCCCAACTACTTTCGAGTGCAACCCCTGGTGTACTGATCATGATCTGACCTTCACCTGAAACCATTTCAATTGTCAGGTCAAGGTCCTGAACCTGGTTTGGATCCAAAATTAATGGTTCATCGAAAGAAAAGATTGCTCTTTCACCTTGAGCTAAACCATCTCCAAGAAAATCATCTGTGAGTTCGCTGACACGTGTGACCGGCCCCGATGGGGTATTGGCAGTAAGAGTCAGACGTAATTGTTTTTCAGCATCGTCTTGCCTCATATCGATCGTGAATGGAATTTCGACTCGGGAAATTTTCTCGACCTGTTGCAGGCTTATCTTCATCTGGTAGGGATGATCTTGAGTGATAATTTCGTTGATTTTTGGTAATGTTTCCTGGCGTGTGAGACCATCATCGTAATAGAAATTCATTACTGGCACACCGCTCAGGTAAGATTGGGCGCCTGCGGTGATCAAGGTCAATTCGAATTGGTAAAGTTCGCCTTCCAAAAAGTAAAGCGCAGGATTGAACAGAAATACCAGGGTTGACTGCGTCTGTCCTTCATTACTGATCGGGTTTTGTCCAATTATTGCCTCTGTATTCAGGGGTTGACCAGTTTGTAAGTCCAAGACATTCAACTGGTACTGTACAGTTTCAAGCGTAGTCGAAACAGATTGCACCACTGGATAGGTCAGGTCAGTCAGGAAGCCATCGGCTTTTGCCTGGTAAAGCAGCGTCATACTTTGCCCTGTATTGAGCGTGTTCATCGCCCGATAGGCAACAGGTATATTCTTTGTCTGACCTTCAGATTCAGATACCAGGTTGATGGGACCTTCCAGATTAGCGTAAATCCAGTCAGTGGCTGCCACCCGGGTGACCGGTCGGCTGTAGATGCGGCTGAATGAGACCGCCCAGGCACCTGTCCCCAACAAAACCAAAATGGACACAATTGCTCCCGTTGTTTGCAAGAGCTTCTTGGATAGTTTGAATCGTTTGATTTGAAAACCAGTTGGATTGCTCAACAATTGTTCAAGTCCCCAGGCTGCAATTATCGCTAACAGAGGATAGAGCAATAAAAGATAGCGCATGGAAGATACCCATGCCAAGCCCTGCCAGACAAAGTAAATCAGGCTCCACACCCACAATGGCATGTGCAAATGTTCTTTTCCTTTGAAAATCTTGAAAGCCATGCCAAGCCAGGATATGACTGCTGTGATTCCCCATGGCAAGCCAACTCCCCAAACCAGCAGGTTGTAAAGCGAAAAGGTGCTCGCCCGCCTGGCCCATTGCAATGCGGGCGGGAAGTCGACTTCTCCGGTACTTTGAACCTGCAAAGTTTTTAGACCATTCCACCAGTCCGGGTTAATTTTTAGACTCAGAAAACCCGGTCCGCTGAAAGCATAAGGCTGCAAAATTCGAAACGTAAGGAAACTCGCAAGCGCTGCAATAGCGACTGGTATAAGGATTTTCAATAAATCGACTTTTTCATCACGATTTTCGGTACGCAGGAACCGCGTCAGTTCCACTAAGGGTAGCAAGATTGCCAGAGAGACGGCATTGATCTTAGATGAAGTTGCCATCCCCAAACCCAAACCAAATAACAAATATGGCCAAAGCCTCTGCCACGTAAGACTGTTACAAAAATCTTTGGTGTTAACCTCGAACGGTCGTTTGAGAATGACCACAGCAGCCAGCACAGTCAACATCCCAAAGGTGTTGGTGAAAGTATCCACCGTCATGAAATGCGATTGCTGAATAGGTAACACCGCTAATGCATAGAAAGCTGCCGCGATCAACCCGACTCTTCGGTTATAGAGCTTGAAACCAATCAAAAAAACCAGGATCACGGTAATCAGATCGAAAAAGGCTGAAAGTTGTCTGCCAACCAACGTAATCGGGTCATACCCAACTTGTCCGATCCATTCCCCAAGATAGCGGATTAAGAATAGAGGAAAGGTTCCATAAACAAAAAAGGTGTAGCCATGGGTATTCGGATTCAAAGTTGAGGTTTGGGTGTTGAAATATTCCTTGATGTTGCTCACCGGTCGGATGCTGTTTAAAACCATGGAGAGATAGCGTTCATCCGGGTGTAAATGGTAGCTTTCATCCCAGTTCAAGTTTAAAAAACGTAAATACCCGCCAATGATGATGATCAGGGCGAGCAAAAAAACAGTGATCAGTGCTTGATTAATGCTCTTTTTCTGCAGAGCTGGCTGTTCAATAGTTTTTTCCATAAAGTCATTGGCTCGCAATGTAGATTAGAAAATTTTTATCCGGATGAACACTCTGATAAATAGTGGCAACACCTCCCGGATAGAGGGATTGTAACTGACTCAAACTCTCACTGTCATTAATGTGTAACAAAAAGATCTTGGCTGTCTGCAGATTCAGCGTGCTACTCAGGTCCTGTGGCAGAATTGAGAGGTTGGTATAGGGTCTGTCCATGCTGATGGCAACCGATCGTGCATCAACCCAATGCGGAAACCCAACCACATACGCCTGGCTGTTATTGGTTTGTCCAATATTGTAGTTGCGAATGACTTCTGCCATTTCAGTAGCATTCCAGGCAGAAGCTTTGTAGTTTTGGACATAGGTACTATTGATCAAACCAAAGTTGCGAATGATGATCATTAAGCCTAATAAGCCAATGAATAATGCTTGCCTGACCCAATGAGACTCTTTTTCAGATGACCATAATCGTTCGATGGTAAAAGATAGTCCTCTGCCAGCAATCAAGAAGACAGGAACAGCTGCGCCTAAAGCGCGGCTTAAGGATGGGTTTTCCAAAGGTTGAGCAATTGAGAATGCCGATGGGAGTAACATGAGCAGATACAAGACAATCAGAGAAATTGCTTGCCTACGGGAGCGGAAAAGGTCATGGAAAAGTGTTACGCAAATTCCGAACAGGAAAAAAGCGCCGCTCACCCAATCCAGAGCAGCCCGATTCGGAATTCCATCCACCCAGCTGCTATGATTATTCCAATTTGTCATCCCTACAGCCGATAACAAATTATTGAAAAAAGTGATCAGTGGACTGCTGCCATCCGGGTTATTAGCTATCGAAAATTGGTTGAAAATTGGCGCAGTCCAACCAGCTGGGTTCGCAGCAATGACAAAGATCAGAGGCAAAGTCACCACAATACCCACTATTAACCCTAATCCTATGCGCATTATTAGCGTATTTTTAGCCTTATCTCGATTTGAATTCGTTAAGTACACAATGGTGATGAGCAAGTTGGCAAAAACCAGGGCTATGAAGATTTTATTAGTGAGGAGCCCCAATCCAGTCAACACCGAGGCGATCAACAGAGAATTGAGATCATCTTCCTGAAGCGATTTGTAAAGATAGTAGAGTGCTGGCACCATAATCGGGAGCACCAGGCCAAACCCCAAAACCGATCTTTGCTGCAAAATCGGCCAGAATCCAACCCCCAACAGCAGCGCGCTAATATAGCCGCTTTTCTCATCCCATAACCGTCGACCGAGTTTATACATATAAAAGAAGGCCACTAGTCCAGCCAGGCTGTAAGCAAATTTTAGTCCGCTAAAACTCAACGAATCTCCAGTAAACTGGTTAACAATTGCTGCCCAATAGTAACTGAGCGGTTCGCTGATCACATTTCTTGGGAACCACAAGTAAGTGTCCCCATTCGAAATACCATCAACCGTGTAATACGCTTCTACCTGCGAACTGATGATCTCTGGCGGCGCCTGCGGAAGCTTGCCAAACTGAAAAACCAGCACAGCTGCAATCAAAACTAAATAAGCTATAAGCTTTTGAGGACGACCTGTCAATCCAAGCAGCAGCGACCTGAAATCTGGCTTGTGATTGACTTTGGGTTGGAAAAAGGCGGCTGTGATAGCAGCGATACTTGCCACCCAGAGCAACCCTGAAACCAAACTGAGGCTTCCCTGTTTGTACATCAGGCTGGCAACAATAGCCATAACGAACGAAGGGAGCAGCCATCCTATTCGCATACGGCTTTCATCCTCAATTTCCTGATCTGTGTCAGGCTCAATTTTTATGGCAGTTGAATGTTTTTCTCGCAGAAATGCGAAGACTGTCAGGATAAATCCACCCAGTAAGAATAAGACTCCAATAACCCCCAAGGCTTCCCGCAAAAATTCGATCAGAAATTGACCCATCAAAAAACAAACAATAGCAAAAAGAACCAACCGAGTTCTTGAGTCCTTTTTGATTAGAAAATCTTCGCTGTTAGCTGCTTCAATTCCTTCTGCCGGTCGGTTGAGATACCGTCGAAGTGCTTCCAGAACTGTTGGATCCTCTGTGGGATTGGTCTGGTCGTAGTCCATAAGAATATTTTAGCCGTTAACCGGATACTGGACGAGCGACCTTATCAGCATACAAGTAACCAAGGTTTTTATGCACGTAGTTGTCATAGCAAGACACGTGGTAACCCAGTTCTTTAAAAAGCTTTACCAGGAGGCGATGGTTGCGCTGGTCATCAAGATCATGATACTCCATGATTATTCGATCGATTTTACTGAATACCTTCGGATCCTGATTTAGCAGAATCTCATACTCTGCTCCCTCACAATCAAGTTTCAAAAGGTCAATGGTATGACCCACTTTTTCCTCAACGACTTGACCCAGGGTGATGACCGGAATGCTAGTCTCCTTGACCATTACCAAGCTCGCAGTGTGATTGCTGCCGCTGACTGCCTGCAGTGGTTCGTTATTGAGAAAATGAAGAGGAATCTCCCCTTCTTCCTTCCAAACACCGAGATTATACGTCTCCACCCGGTTTAGATTATTGGCGCGAATGTTTTGACGTAAGATGTTGATCGATCCAGGATTTGGCTCAAAGGCATGCACGATCCCCTCAGTCAATTGTAATGCCGCCTCAATGGTAAATTCACCGATGGCAGCGCCAATATCTACTACCACCCAATCCTTTTGGATCTCCGTGCCAAGCCTGGTATAAAATCGGTCGATCAGAGTTTCTTTGACAGACCAGGCTTCCATCTTGCTGCCAACACCTATTTTCAGATTATTCCTGTGCAGTTCCAACCATTTGACGCCGAGAAATGGTTTTCCAAGAAAAATACTAAACAATACTTTCAAATTCCTTACACCAAATAACAATTCGAAAATAGAATAAAAATAATAGGTATATTTGCGGATAAACCTCACGACTGCCTCCTGGCAATATAAAAAGTACAGGTTCCCTCTTCATCATAGGGGTTTGCTACCAATCGAGAAACCTCATCATATGGGATAAATGGATTCTTGCAGTTCTTGAACATCACCCACCTGTTGAATAGTTTTTTCCATAGCAAGTTGGGCAAACCAGCAACATGACCACGTTCTAATTTGTGCATTGCTTTAACCGGGAAATAGTGCCAGTAATCCACCTCATCGAAACCTGCCCTCTTCAGTCTTTCGATCCAAACTTCAGGTGGGTCAAGGTTGATATGCCTGGCTATCTTATTGAAGAGTCGCGAGTATGTGAGCGCTAATCCTTTTAAACCCAGTGAAGACAGCACTTTAATTCCCCACAAATCGGTGATAAAGCGCTGATTCGGAACAGCGAAATAGAACTTTCCACCCGGTTTCAAAACGCGCGCGACTTCGTCCAAAACTGGCTGTACTTCAGGAATGTGCTCCAACACAGAATTGCTCATTGCAGAACCGCAACTTTCGCTTTCGATAGGAGCCCAGGCGCCTTTAGATTGCACCAGAAGGGGATAAACGTTTCTCTTTCTGGCTTCCAACAGGGGCTGCCACCATGGATCGACACCAATCACCTTTTGGTTTTCAAATAATGCCCAGGCAAAGTGACCATCCCCTGCTCCCAGGTCATAGATAGGTTCTTCCAGGACCTGCTGTTCATAAAAGCTTTGTTCTACCGCTCTAAGCATCCCTCTGAAATAAGGTAGATGAAAAAGTTGCTGCGAACAAATGCGCTCAATATCCGCCTTAGTCAATTCAGTCATCGTTCACCAATAGTGCGAATAATTCTTCATAATATCTGGCGACTGCCGGCTGTTTAAATTTCTCAAGGAAATCAGCTGGAACAAAACGGGCTGTTTGTCCCTTATTGAATATTTCAACTACTGCTTCAGAAATCGCGATCGGATTTTTAATTGGAACGATCTTACCTAAGCCTGTTTGCAGAACCGGTTGTCTAACGCCGGGTAAGTCAGCTGCCACCACTGGGGTCCCCTGAGTCATTGCTTCGATTTGCACAATGCCATAAGATTCGGTCGCATTCAAGCTGGAGAACATCAATACATCACAGGCTGCAAAAAAAGATTCAAAGTCCTCGTCGCTTAAGTATCCTAGTGAGGTCCATTTCTGACCAAAGGGTTGAATGTAACCTTCCACCTGGGCTTGATAACCTTGCTCGCCGACAACTGACTTCCAGGCACCAGCATGAACAACTCTTGCTTTCGGGTACACCTCCAGAATGGCAGGTAATGCCATGGCGAGGTATTCGTAGCCTTTTTCTGCTGCCACCCTGCCTGCCAGACCTATTACTTTTTCATCCTTTTTGATACCAAATTTTTGTCGAAATGCATCAACTTTTTCGACAGGCGTTGTGCTCATTTTTACCGGCGTGGGTACTTCGATCACCTTCTCAAGAAATCGGCTCAACACAGGCGAATGCTCGGCATAATCCAGTGAGTTTTGTACGATCAAGCTTGCATTTTCAACAACTTTTTCGCCAATTTTGTTCGTCACCTTCACCGCGAGTAGATCAAGCACTCCTCCACCACTCACAATCAAGTCACAATGGTAAGTCACCAACACTGGTTTGCGAAATTTATTGGCAAGTTGGATCAGCAAGATACTTTCAAACTGTGGTAGGTGCAAATTGACCACATCAGCCCATTCTATCCATTTCCTGGCGATTTTATAC
>DOEX01000271.1 GCA_003532515.1 Anaerolineaceae bacterium
GCTGGCATCTGGCGCGAAGACCTGCACGCGGTAATTCCAGGTGTCGGCGATATAAACACGTCCATCCTCGGCAATGTCGATCCCCACTGGTTCATCCAGTTTGCCAGCCTCCAGCCCCAGGCTGCCAAATTGCGTCAGGTAATTGCCCTGGCTGTCAAAGATCACCACGCGCTGCTTGCCGGTATCCGTCACAAAAACGCGATTATCCTTGTCAACGGCAATGCCGCGCGGACCCCAGAAACCATCCACGATGCCGAGTACATCAAAGGTACTCCACATTCGCAGAAATTCACCTTCCGAGGTGAAAACCTGGATGCGATGGTTCCAGGTATCGGCAACATACACCAACCCATCGGGTCCAACCGCTAAACCCCAGGGCTCATTGAATAAGCCACCAGGCACTTCACCATCCAAAACGTTGCCGTAACCCCCCCAGGCATTCAGGAACAAACCCTGCGCGTCCAGGTGTACGATGCGGTGATTGCGTGAATCAGCCACAAAGAGGCTGCCGTCCGGGGCGGTGGCGATGTCTCTGGGAGCGTTGAAGGGCAGCTCACCACCAATGTTGATCGCTAATGCAGGCTCGAGGTCGATCAGACCGCCTTCGTAAGGGTCAACCCGCGGTGCTTCTGGTTCGGGACTGATCCCGAATTCCCAGATTTTGGCTGCCACATCTTTGCGGATAAACATGCGGGCGTTGTCAGCCGGCGACCAGGTTGCCAGGGTCAGTGAAGGGTTGTTGAACGCCAGCGAATATTCGGTGTAATCACGATTGAACCACAATTCCCATAACGCCGATCGTTTGGCGGGCGATTTCAGATCACCCAAAATGCGGCTCAAGCTCAAGTTTTGATAAAGATCCTCGTTTGGCCACCACATGCGCTTGTATTCATACTGGTAATAATCTTCCCTGACCACCGGTTCAATCCGCGCAAAGTTGGAAGTGCCCACCACAATAATGGGATAATCCTGAAGCGACCTGGTCACCTCGGCGCCAAAATCGTTCTTGTTGGGGTAATCACGCATGTACCACCAATAGGGGTAGCGCACGTCGTTATCATAGGCGATTTTGATGGATTTGTCACCGTAAAGCCGCTTGGAGATGGTCTCGATCTGTTCGACCGTGTTTTTCATGTCTTCGGTGGAATGCGCATAGACAAGCAATTCGCGGGCATTGTCATAATCGATAAATGCTGCTCGCCAGGCTGTCCGGGCGGTCTGCACTGCCAGCAGCGCAGCAAGAACAAGCAATAGCAGACGAGCAAAAGTTCGTCCACTCCAGCCTTTCAACAGGTAAAACAAGCCCAAGCCAGTAGCGAGTGTGCCCAAAATCGCCAGCAGAAAGGTGCTGGTTCCCTGCAGTTGGAATAGTTCTTTACCCTGGAAGGGTGGGTTGTTGCCTAAAAGCGAATTCATCAGGCTGCCAAATGCCACCAGGAAAACCCCTGCCAGCAATATCACCAGCCAGCCTTTGCGTTTCTGCACTTCTTCCCAATCGGTTTTCTCTACCAGGTAGCCAAACGCCCAGCCGCTGGTTAAAATCATGGGCATGGTGATGTGTGTGGTCAGCCAGGGCATNNTGCTCGCCGGTCTCTTCTACCACAGGGAAAATGCGCTGATACCAGGGCAGAGGTTCGGTTGCTTCAATCAACTCATGGTCTAATAGATCCAATTCTGCACTTTCTTCGGATAGTTCGGTTTCTGGGACCTCATCAAGGAACTCCTCAGCTTGGTACTCATCGCTGGTTTCGACAGAAAGCTCGTCCACTGAAAGCTCTTCCATTGGAAGCGGAGTGAAATTGTCTGCCGTCGAGCCAAAGAATAGCCGCTTGCGCAGACCTATCACAAAAGCTGCCAGCACGCCAAAAGCGGGCAAAAACTCATAGATCGGGATCTGCACAAAGGCGTAATAGTACAAAGGCTGTGTGCCCCGTTCCACGGTCTGTTGCTCCATCCAGTAGCCCAGCGCGCCAACGATGCCCTTAAAAAAGCCCTCACCATGCGTGAAAAACGTAGTGTAAAAGACGATAAAAATGCCCCAGAAAATTACCATGCTGCGTAGAAAGACCTTGCGATTCCAGAGCATCCCCGAAGAAACGGAAACCAGCGCCAGCAAGGTAAAAACAACCCCGGAACGGATGATGCCTGCCTGGGAATAATCGGTTGGGTCAAAACCCAGCGAGCGCAGCGGGATGGCGGTCAGGAGCGGCAAGATCAGGATCAGTTGCAACCAGATCAAGTCAAAACTGCGCATATAGCTCAGCTTTTTCCAGCCATAGCCTTTAAAAAGTGTGACCAAAGCGAAAACGATCGCCAGCCCAGTCAGCCCCGCGCTGACCATGAGCGGAAGGTTGGAACTGCCTTCTGCGGTTGCATCATCAGTGGCTGTCTTACCCAGCATGTAAAAGCCCATCGTGACCACGATCAGTGCCAGTGTTACCACGACAGCCACCCGGAAAAACACTTTCGCTCGCTCGTTTGTCCATTCTTTCCGCAACACCTCTCCAATGAAGAACAGTGCCAAGAAGATCAGTGCTTCAGCCGAAAAAATGAAGGAAGTGGCTTTGTCGGCGTAGTGCATCGCGGTAATGAAAACCAGCCAGTAAAGCCATTTGTGCTGCCCATCTTCCATATAGCGCAGCATCAGCCACAGCATCACCATGCCCCAGAATACGATAAAGACCTCATTGCGGGTATAACGGCTGTAAAAGAGGATGTA
>DOEX01000272.1:0-1595 GCA_003532515.1 Anaerolineaceae bacterium
GGTCTCACTCCGACATCACAAGTGTAGGCTTAATTTGATGGCGGAGTGAGGTGGGTTCAGAGGCTTATTTTGCTAAGCGCTTGCGCCCACCTCATTCCGCCCTACGTAACCGTGGCTCTGTCATCGCGAGAGAAGCGCGGCGATCTGCCTTTCATCCCTATCGCACTGCTTTTGGCAGTTTCAATCTACATAATCCAGCAAATAGCCGTAACCTTCGGCCTCCATCTCCTCGTAAGGCACAAATCGTAGCGAGGAGCTATTCATACAAAATCTTGTTCCAGTTTCTGATAATGCCGCGTTGTAGAAAACATGCCCCAAATGTGTATTGCCGGATCGACTGAGGACCTCAGTGCGCGTCATACCAAATGAATTGTCAATAATATAGACAAAGGTATTTTCATCAATCCCTTTGGAAAAACTCGGCCAGCCGGTTCCGCTGTCAAATTTATCGCTGGAGGAAAACAATGGCTCACCGGTCACAATATCCACATAAATCCCGCGCGCGTGGTTGTCCCAATACTCGTTACGGAAGGCAGCTTCAGTACCTGCCCCTTGAGTTACATTGTATTGCTGCTCAGTGAGCATCGCTCGAATAGCCTCGTCCGTCGGGCGTGGGTAGTTGCCAGGGTCGACAATAATGTTGGTGATGGTTGTTATTTCATCCCTTGAAATATGGCAATAGCCCATGGGATTTTTGACCAGGTAATCCTGATGGTATTCTTCAGCGTCATAAAACCGCTCCAGGGGCTTTATTTCCACCACAAAATTCTCGTAGCGTTCCTTGACAATGGCTGTTATGCGCTCCACAGTTTCCTTGGCGGCATCATCAGCATAATAAATGCCGGTTTGATACTGTGTGCCTATGTCATTGCCCTGGGCGTTTTCGGTTGTTGGGTCAATAACCTGATAATAAGCAAAAACAAGGGCATCAAGGCTGACTTCAGCTGGTTTGTATTCAACGCGCACGGTCTCGCGATATCCGGTTTCACCGCTTACAACCTGGTCGTAGGTTGGGAGAATATCCACTTGGCCATTGGCGTAACCGCTGGTTGCAGCCACCACGCCTGGGATCGACTGCATCAACTTTTCGATTCCCCAAAAACAGCCCCCGGCAAAGTAGATCATATCAACGCCTTCTTTTTTAGTATAGGTAGTATCTAACATGGTTTCTCCCATTGGCTCTATAGTCTCCGTTTGTGAATCATTTTGTTGAGTTGGAACTGTTTGGTCGACATTGATTGCCGCGGCACAAGCGCTTGCCATCAAAGCGATAAGCAGTAGTATTGCAAAAATTTTCTTCATCATAGTCTCTTAACAATAAGATTTGAGCTTTTATTGTCGGTAGTAATTTTATATTAAATTATAGGTTATACAATCTTTGTATAATGTTATGCTCTAAAACGTAGACAATTTGGACCTGCGGCAAATAAAAACCTTGTGCAAAAATTTAATTCTTGTTTTTGCCTGGTCTGAACAGTTTTTTGAATGCCTTTGAAAAAAAGGCCAGCGTTACACTGGTGTGTTAGAAGTGAGGTTTGAATGTGATTGTGCCGGTGTTTATTATCCCCCAAGCAAAACGAAGTGGGACCTTACCG
>DOEX01000272.1:1735-3378 GCA_003532515.1 Anaerolineaceae bacterium
TTTTTTCCTTACGGAAGCAGGCTGGTGAGTACTGTTAATGGCGGGCACGAGGGGCGCGATGGGGGTAAAACTTACCTATCAAATTTTTGTTAAGAACAGAAGATAACCTTATTACCAATCTTTCCAGGCATAATAGTACTTAACGCCGCCCTGTTTACCTTGGTTACTGACTACAATTAAGATCACCATTTTCTGATCAGCAGAACCTTCTGGTACTTGTATGGATACTTCTTTAATTGCTTGTCCAACAGTAATTTCTCCGTTACTTATCGACGCTGTGCAAGTGCCTTCACCATCACTATCCCGTAGTACCTGACTGGTTGTTGAGCCAAGCGATGTATTTTCTGAACCGAGATAAGCCCATACGTTGACCCCGCTGAAATTGGTCCATTTCCGCACGAACTTGTCAATGTACGCAGAAAGATTTATCCGAATTGTGTGCCCGGCAAAATATGTTTGTTCAGGTTCAGTCCAACTGCCATGGGTGCGTATTTCTTCCACGTCCTTACCAGATGTCCGCTCGGCAACAAGACTATTGGATTTCGCATTTGAAGAGAATTCGTACTTTAGAACATCACTTCCACCGCCGATAATCTCATTTTGGGGAACAATTATTTCAGTATTGTACAGTTCCCAGTAGCCATCCTTTTCAGGCTCGCTTAGCGCTGAGTCTCCTGATGAATCTGCTGGGGATACTTCTGTCGTCATAATAGGTTCAGACAGAAGGTCTGGGTTTAAGTTTGGATCGTTTTGGGTTGGTGGATCTTTACTGATATCAATAGAATCCTGTGGGTCAAAGAACCGGTAACAGCCGGTAAGGCTTACTAAAACGATAGACAAAAAAAATAGTGCTATCCTTTTCATGGAGTAATTCCTCCAAATTTAAAACCTAAACCAATATGGAACCAGCCCCCCAATTTAGTTTTTAATCTACCTTAATTTCAATGAGTTGATAATGAATTTAACCTGCTGGAATTTAACCAAAGGGCTCCATCTTTAACCTTTCTGCTCTCCCTAATATTCTTTTTTTCTTACTCCTCTGAAAGAGAGGAAAAAGCCCACGGCCCTTTGACTCTACAGCACGCAAGGAGTAAAGAGGGGGTAAACTTCTCATACTGACTTGCCGATTTTTGATCGGCAAGGTATGCTTAATTGATTCATCATGTAACTGAGGTTTTCACACACGGAGCGCTTCATGGATATTGCTAATCTCTCTGCCCAAAATAAAACACGCCGCGATAGCTGGCTGGATAAGCCGGTCTTTTCCTGGTGGTCGGCACTCACAATCGAAAAATTGTTGATCGTCCTGATCCTGGTGTTAACCATCTTCACACGCTTCTACGACCTGGGCGCGCGCACCATGTCGCACGACGAAATCAACCACGTAGTGCCTGCCTACAATTTTGGCAATTATGTATACGATCCGGTCACGCACGGTCCTTTCCAATTCCACGCCCTGGCGTTCTCTTACTTTATGTTTGGGGATTCCGACTTTTCTGCCCGCATTCCTGCTGCTGTTTTCGGTATTGCTATCGTCGTTTTCGCTATTTTTGCCTGGAGGCGCTACCTGGGCAGGGTTGGCGCGCTGATTGCGGGCACGCTCTTCATGATCTCGCCCTACATCCTCTTTTACAGCCGTTATA
>DOEX01000071.1 GCA_003532515.1 Anaerolineaceae bacterium
GACAGCGTGCGTCTAACCCGCTCAGTACAAAGTCTTATCAAGAGTGGCTGGCAGAACTGAACGAGGTTTATGGCTTGGACAAGGGAATTATTCCTGGTTTCTTTGGCTGGATGGGTAATGCTGTCCGGGGTGACTTTGGTGATTCCTGGCATTATGCCGTCCCTGTGACCGAAAAATTTGCCGATGTAATTTGGGTATCGGTCATACTAAACATTATTACAACGTTAGTACAATTTTTTATCGCAATACCATTAGGCATCATGGCGGCAAGGAAGCAGTATAGCCGCACAGATTACGCAATCACATTTTTCGCTTTAATGGGTATCTCTTTGCCCACTTTCTTCCTCGCGACAATCTTGAAGTATGTTTTCGCGATCAAGTTGCAGTGGTTTGACCTTTATGGTCTCACAGGTCGTTTTCATACAACAATGACCTCTTTTCAACAAGTGATGGACATTGCCTATCACCTTGTGTTGCCTATTATTACGCTCATGATGCTTTCCGTTGGTTCTTTGATGCGTTATACGCGTACGAATATGCTGGAAGTACTGAATTCTGACTATATCCGGACTGCCCGCGCAAAAGGTTTGCCTGAAACGGTTGTGATCAATAAACACGCCTTCCGCAATACGCTGATCCCGTTGGTGACTTCGCTAAGTGGTATTTTGCCTGGTATGTTTACCGGAGCGATGATCACTGAAACCCTCTATCAAATCCCAGGGATTGGTTACATTTCCTATCAGGCAATTATTCGCGGTGATATTCCGTTTGCTATGTTTTACATGGTATTTTTGATCTTGCTGACTCAAGTAAGTATCTTGGTATCCGATATCCTCTATGCTATTGTCGATCCCCGAATTCGGGTCAATTAGGAGGTGGGAAATGAGTGAATTAGAAACAACTAACTTAACAACCGAACCCATCAAAAATCAACCTCCCAAAAACCAGGGCATGGCATTAGACGACGCTCGTCGTGTCAAAACGCTTTCTCCTGGTATGCTGGTGTTCAAGCGCTTCATCCGCAACAAACTGGCTGTGATCGGTCTGATCATTCTTGTGGTCATGTTCTTGTTCTCCTTCCTCGGACCCTTACTGTCCCCGTATACACAGACAGAAGTGTTCTATAAAGAAGATGCCATCAGCAAGGATTATGCCGGTGCCATCTTTAACACAGAATTGCGCTATTCTGTCAAAGAAGGTGAAGCTTTTGGCGGCGCTGACCAGGCAAGATTCCTTCTTGCACTTGCTAAAGATCAACCCCATTTTAAGTCAGGCGAAACCAATTTTTCGTTTATTGAAGAAGGTGAAAATTTTTACCGGATTGTCCAGCTGGAACTCTTTGCTGAATCTTTGATGGGAAGGATCAACCCTCTGCCCGGGAATACTTTGCCTGCGGGTTTTGAAGACGCATTCAAAAAAGCCAATGAAGCAGGTAATACGTCGTTCGTTCTTGATGGAACCACCTATACTCTGACCAAAGAATTAAAAGCAATACAAATCTCCACCCAACGAGACGTGGCAATTGCCAGTTTCTCAATCTTCGATGCTTATAACTCCCAGGACGCGGATTTGATCAACTCTTATGATTTCCGTTTCCTGAGTGAATCAGCAGGAGTGAACGATAGCAAGACATTCACTTTTGATGGAAAAATTTACAAAATCGACGAACATGAAGGTCAAATCACCATTATTGATGATAAAGGTGAGCCTTTTGCTGAAGTTTCCAATATCATTGTTAACCCTTTGGATCAGAACGAATTTCTATCTGTCGACTTTAAAAAGATAGCGCGGGATGCGATCAATAACCGTGTCGATAAATTTGAATTTGTCGATGCTAATGGCGTAAATATCGAATACGACATCCATCGTGTAAACACAAACTATTACATTAAACGCGAAACCACAACTGTTCTGATCAATATGTTTGAGTTCCCGTCTGTAAAGCATCCGCTGGGAACGGACAATAATGGCATGGACATGCTTACCCGTCTGATGTTTGGTGGTCGGGTGTCATTGATGGTTGGTTTTGTTGCAGTTTTCCTGGAATTGGTCATCGGTGTCGTTATTGGTGGCATTTCTGGTTACTTCGGCGGCAATATTGATACTGCATTAATGCGTTTTGTGGACTTGTTCAACAGTATACCTACCATGCCTCTTATTTTAATTTTCGGTTCTGTGATGGACACGCTGGAAGTGACACCAATCAACCGCATGTTCATCCTAATGGCTATCCTGGGCTTCTTGGGCTGGACAGGCATCGCCCGCGTTGTTCGTGGTCAGATCCTGAGCCTGCGCGAACAGGACTTTATGGTTGCTACTGAAGCAACTGGTATTCGTACCAGCCGGAAGATTTTCCGCCATCTTGTCCCGAACGTTATGCCGATTTTGATTGTGACCGCAACAGCCAGCCTGGGTGGTTTGATCATCACAGAAGCAACTCTGGGTTTCCTGGGTCTTGGTATCAAGTATCCACTGGCATCTTGGGGCAGCATCATCAACATTTCCTCAGATGCGTTCATCATGGAGACCTATTGGTTCATGTGGATTCCGGCAGGTATGTTGATTTTATTGACAGTGCTGGGCTTCAACTTTGTTGGTGATGGTCTGCGCGACGCTTACGATCCGAAAATGAAACGATAGGGTGAGATAATGACCGAAGAAAAAGATTTATCACAATACGACACGACTGGCCTGGAAGACAATGTAATTACTGAAAAGATCCATTTAACAGCCAGAGAGTCAGCCCGCATCAGCCGTGAAAATCGCAGAATTACTGATGCGATTGAAAAACAACGCAAGCGCACGAACGTACCCGAAAGCGAATACTTAACGCAAATGCGTGACCCAAACAATGTGGTTGAATTTGACGATTTGCACACTTATTTCTTTACCGACATTGGAACCGTCAAGGCCGTAGATGGGGTTTCTTACGAAGTTCCGATTGGCTCAACTGTCGGTGTTGTGGGAGAGTCCGGATGTGGAAAATCTGTAACAGCTCTTTCGCTCATGCAATTAGTTCAGC
>DOEX01000226.1:0-2122 GCA_003532515.1 Anaerolineaceae bacterium
CAACGACGATCACTCTTGAGAAGGTTGCATTCTCTATTTGGCTGATAGGAATGAGTGCCTCTTTTGCATTGGTTGGATGGTCCCACTTTAAGTTCCATTCCGAGCTGAAACGGCGGATCCAAAAAGTGGATGAGCGTGTGCTCGAGCGCATCCAGCAAGAACTTGGCCGCAAAGTGAAAGTCTACACCGTCGAGGGCAACGAGAGCCCCATGGTGGTCGGTGTGGTAAAACCAGCCATCGTTTTGCCCCGTCAGTTATTGGAGCGAGCTACAGAAAAGGACTTTCCCAAACAGTTAAAGTTCGTCTTACAACATGAATATAACCATATCCTAAAAAAGGACCTGCTTATCAAAATGCTGTACTTGATTGGCAGATCGATCCATTGGTTCAACCCATTGGTTTATCTTATCGAATCTTGTTTGAACGAAGACATAGAACTGGCAACCGACGAATCGGTTACCAAGAAACTGGATGAGAGGCAGAGAGCAGCGTATTGTCTCTCAATATTGGAAGTGGCTGAAGCATTGCCGGCGGTGGCAAACAACTATTCCAGCCGCTTTACCGGAGATTGAGAATCCATGAAAAAGCGAATTTCATCCCTGTTTAATAAGAACCGGATCAAACATGGCAGAATGATCCTGATTTCGATTTTACTGACGGCTTTCCTGACTATTGGTTTGGTGGGCTGTGAGATGCCTCTACCCGTGGAAGTCGAGACCCTGGTTGATGACACAGAAACCAGTGAACCGATTGGCGAGCTGACAGAGATAACAGAAGAGCAGACAGAGGAAGCAACCCTACCCCAGGAAGATGTCTCAGACCGAACCATCCCGACCAACCCTGCTCCGCCAACGGTCGTGGATGCTATTGACCCGAACGAGCAAGTGCTTATCGAAGGCGGCACGTTTTGGATGGGCTGCGATGAGGAAAACAATGCTGGGTTCGGCTGTCGAGCATCAGAGCTGCCTCGTCATCAGGTGACCCTGGATCCATACCTGATCGACCGTTACGAGGTCACCAACGGTCAATACCAACTCTGTGTTGATGCGGGCGTTTGCCAGGCACAAAGACCAATTCCAGATGGATTGTATTACGAGACTGGTCAGTTCGATTCGGTTGACAATTACCCGGTAGTCAATATCAGCTATGAAGACGCAAAAACCTATTGCAGTTTCGTCGACAAGCGCTTGCCAACCGAAGCTGAATGGGAGATGGCAGCAAGAGGAAGCGGCGAGACCGTGTTCCCCTGGGGAAATGAGAATTCGGATTGTACGCAGGCAAACAGCTTAAATCCATTGAACGCGACCGCCTGTGTTGGAGGAATCATGCCGGTGGGCAGTTATCCAACAGGTTCCAGTAGTTACGGTGTCATGGATATGGCTGGAAATGTCTGGGAATGGGTGGCAGATGTTTATGACCCCGACTATTATGCAAATAGCCCGGCTGAGAACCCCACCGGACCAGAAAGCGGAAGCGAGTACGTGGTCAGGGGCGGTGGATTCTCGGGAAACTGGTCGTATTTGCGAAATTCAGCCAGATCGTATGACCTCGGATTTTACAGTGGAGCTGATTTAGGCTTCCGCTGTGCCCAGGATGTGAATTAAAACGATTTAGGTGTGGAGGCAGTCGAGACCGGTTTGCTGACAAAGTTCACAGGTTTGCTTCTGCCTCCTCAACATCAAAAATCGCGAAACCGATGGTGCCCCAATCTTCATAGGGTTTGAAACCAAATGAACGGTACCAATCGTGCAGGGGTAGGCTTGCCTCCCCCTGGTCAGTCATAAGGACAATTTGGCGAATCCCTTTCAGCTCTGCCAACATCCGGCGCATTAGCTGAGATCCCACACCCTGTTTGTTGTATGCCGGGAAGACCAAAATATCTTGAATGTAGGCCACAGTCTCCTCATCGGTCAAGGCGCGGATAAGACCAACAAGTTCTTCCCCATTCCAGGCACTGATCACCAGGTCGCTTTTTGATATTGCGCGTAGCAGTTTCGGCAGGTCATTTGTATAACCGGTCCACTTTACGCTAGTGTAGAGATTGTTCACCTGTTGCGAGGAGAACTGCTTTTGATTACTGAAGGTTAGATTCATATGGAAGACCTCCTCTGTAAAGCTGGGG
>DOEX01000226.1:2164-3611 GCA_003532515.1 Anaerolineaceae bacterium
TGACCGATAATTTCGAGCAATTCCACCCGCTCTGCTTCCTCGATTTTATGTTCTGCAACGATAGCGCGCAGAATTTGATTGATCCGTTCAGCATGAAAACCTGCCTGGCGGCGAACGCCGGTGGCATCATAGATCACAATCCCAGTGACCGAGAGTGAAAAGATAAAAAGAGGACTATCCCAACCCAGGATGAGCCCGATTGCAGTGGTGACCGCGCTCATGAGTGAAGAATGTGAGGAGGGCATCCCGCCGGCGTTGATAAGCAACGCTACATCCCATTTTTTTGTGCGTAAAAAGCCGATTGGCAGCTTGATAATCTGGGCTACCATCCAACCCAGCATGGCAGAAACAGCGATCGGGCTTTGGAAAAAATCAAACGGATTGCCCACTAATCCTCGTTAAGTACCTGGCTACCTTCACCAAGGGTACTGACCCGCAATTGGGCTTTTTCCAGTAATTTGGCGCACTGGTCAGAGAGCTTCTTGCCTTCTTCATAGAGTTTAAGCGATTCTTCCAGGGATAATTCTTCGTCTTCGAGCCTGGAAATGATCTCCTGGAGGCTTTTAAAAGCGTCTTCGTAACTGGTCGGTTGGATATCGGTCATAATTTCTCCTGATTGGAAGGTTTAAGTATAGCGGGTACAGTGCCGTCAGAAAATCGCACCTGGACAGNNTAAATGGACCTCAAGCCGCTGCAGGTGATTGGCCATCGTTCGGCCGAGGCGATCATGAAGTACATCCAGGGTCTGGATAGCATTATTGACCCGCTGAATGGGGGAGAGCCGGCGTAAATCAAGGTTACTTAGCTCGAGTTGATTATTGCGGGTAGCTATGGCCTTGGTTATGGAGTCATCCAGGAGCGTGTGAGCAGTTTGCAAAGCCATGGAAAGATCGTTAACCGTAATTGGCGTTGCCAGCTCGGCGGCAGCGGTGGGGGTGGGAGCGCGCAGGTCTGCAACGAAATCTGCAATGGTAAAGTCAGTTTCGTGTCCCACACCCGATATAACAGGCACACGCGAATTGTAAATGGCGCGTGCCAGGTTCTCGTCGTTGAAAGCCCANNTTGAGCATATCTTGCAAGGCGGCACCACTGGCAGAGGTTATGATCCCGATATGTCGGGGCAGCCTGGGAAGTGCCCTTTTGTGTTCCTGGTCGAAAAGCCCTTCGGCTTCCAGTTTATTTTTCAAGCGTAGAAATTCCTGGAAGAGCATGCCCTCACCGACCGGTTGCATACTATCGATGTAGAGCTGCGCCTGCCCGGCGTTGGCATAAAAACTCATACTACCATGCACCTCCACGCTCTGACCGTCGCGAGGAGAAAAGTTCAGGCGTATTGCGGCGTTTTTCCACATAACACAGCGGATTTGCGCGTCGGCATCTTTGAGAGTGAAATAGAGGTGCCCGGAGCGGGGTTGGCTGAAATTGGAGATTTCGCCTTTCACCCAAA
>DOEX01000126.1 GCA_003532515.1 Anaerolineaceae bacterium
CCGAGAGGCTCCCCTCCTACCCGGTACCCAAAAGGAAAATATGAATATCGAACAAATGATAATGGACTTGGAATCGTCATCAAGTTGCAATGAAACACTCAATCTACTTTTTCAGATCATTTCCAACACTGATCCTCGTCTGGTGCAGTGCTTGGCGAAAACCATCCAGACACCAGAAGAAATTGAAGATACAAATCGATTTGCCACCCTACTTGACGATTTGTCTCAACCTGATTTTATCCCACCATTAATTGAATCGATATCTCAAGGCAAACCAAGCGAAACTAAATGGTTAGCTGACTACATGTACGTCCTTGGAAATTTGCTACAGGATCAAGACGATTGGTGGCAACCGGAAGAGAAATTTGTTCATCTTCTGGGAGACTGGCTCTTTTCGACTGGAGGCGGTGAAATATCATGGAAATCAGCCATCATATTGGCAGAGCTAGAGCATTCTGCGACGTTGGAGTATTTTTTCAGGGGCGCAGAAGATCAAGAATTACTGCACTTAACTCGTGTTTGTTGCATTCGAGGAGTTATGAATCATTTTAGGGAGCAGGCACCTGAACTACTTCAAAAGCTTTCTAATGATTCAGAACAGGAAGTTAGGGAAGCGGTTGCAAGCGCTATGGAATGGCTGAACAGGAAGGCATAACCACGCGGCGGCACTCGGTCTACGCTTCGCTCCGCCGGTGCGCCCCCACGACGTTAGCTGAAAAATTATGAATCCAAAAGGCTCAAATCAAATGGCACTGTTTTTCAGAATAATGGTGTTCATCGAATCTGGGGAATCTGGGGACATAATACGGATTAATAATAATCAAAAGATATTTCTCGATTTCTGCAACTGTTTAAGCTTGACTCCATAAGATACATTTAATAATCTCCGCGTATGCCAAGAATGTCTCGCTTAATTGTCCCCGGGTACCCTCATCATGTGACGCAGCGTGGTGTCAGGTCAATGGACATATTTACTGATGATGATGCGCGTTGGGCATACCTTTCGTTTCTTTCTGAGGAGTCGGGACGTGTAGGGGTTCAAATCCTCTCATGGTGCCTCATGAGCAATCATGTCCATTTTATAGCTATTCCCAGCGATTCACGATCTCTTGCAAGAGCATTCGGAGAAGCCCATCGGCGCTATACAAGAATGAGAAACTTTTGTGAGGGAGTGCGAGGATATTTGTTCCAAGGAAGATTCAGTTCATGCGTTCTTGATGGAAAACACCTGGTTGCCGCTGCAAGGTATGTGGAGCGAAATCCCGTGAAAGCCGGAATCGTTTCTCATCCGGGTGATTATCTATGGTCCAGTGCGCGTTTTCACCTTGGCATCATAGCTGAGGATATGATGGTTTCTGACAAATCGATGCTAGGGATGGTGTCAGATTGGGAAAGTCTTTTGTTGTCAGAGAATGAAGAAGATTCGATGAGGTTGCGTCTTTCCACAAGAACCGGCAGGCCTGCCGGTGGCGATGATTTTGCGGAGAAAGTGAAGAACCTTACTGGTCGGGACCCACGTCCGCAACGGCCTGGGAGGCCGCGAAAAGGGGAATAATCTGTATTATGTCCCCAGATTACCCAAGAATACTAGAGGAATCGTTAACAGATTCACCTGGTGATGTGACCACGTTAGAGGTTATCGCGCTTTTTCACCACCTGTCCGGGGAAGACGAGAAAGGCATTGAAGCGGCAAATAAAGCCCTCGCTTACGACAATACAAGTTTCGGAGCACTGAAAGTTCTTTCCGAGATTTACGTAGAACAAGATAACCATGAAATGACAATCCAGTTCGTCAGACGTGACATTGAGCACTTCAAAAACGACGAGATTCCATTACCTCTGAAAATGTTCTCAAACCTCATAAAAAGGCTCTCAATCGTTTCGTCCAAATTTCAGAAAGTTGCAGAACGAACGAAGCAGAACCTTGAAGCAAATAAGGAGTGGCTTACTTGGGCACATTCCTATGTGAGTTGGTATGAGGAGATGGTTAATCAGAGGAAATAATCTCCAACCAGGAAGAAGCAGCGGCCTAAAACCGCCGCTGTTCTCCCACTACGTTGGCTGAACAAAAAATAAAAATGATTTTGCATTCGAGCTTGAATAAGGATATATTATGCGCATAAATAATGCGCATTGGAGACCTACATGCAAACCAATTTTTTTGATCCGAATGCCCCAAAAAAATCTACTAACCTTAGCATTAACAGTGACTTGCTCCGCCAGGCCAAGGAACGCCGAATCAATATTTCACAGGCGCTAGAACTAAGGCTTGCCGAGCTGCTACGGGAGGAAAAAAGTCGCAGATGGAAAGAAGAAAACCGAGACGCCATAGAAGATTATAACCGACGTATTGAAGCTCAGGGTACTTTCAGTGATGGCTTGAGGCGCTTCTGATGGCACAGTTTGATGTATATGAAAATCAAAACCCAGAAACAAAAGCCACCATCCCTTATTTGCTCGACTTACAGGCAGACCTCCTTGACAACCTTGCAACGCGGGTAGTTGTTCCGTTAATCACGGTTACTGCCATGAGCAAAGCAGCCAAAAATCTCAATCCTCAATTTAAGATAAAACGAATCACTGTCATCATGTCGACTGCTGAACTGGCTGGCGTTCATCTGCATGTCCTTGGAGACAAAGTCTGCTCCCTCAAAGAACACAGGACCGAAATCATTGCGGCCTTAGACTTCCTTTTCACTGGTTTCTAATGCAGAAATGGCAGCCAACAAGGCCAGTGGAGCGGTGAACCCGCTCACCGCCATGCCCGTTGTGCAGGAAAAGA
>DOEX01000018.1 GCA_003532515.1 Anaerolineaceae bacterium
CCAATGTCGAGGTCACACCAATTGGTGAAGCAAAACAAGTCATGTTTGATGTTAGCATTGCTTCAAAACCAAGTACGACTTACTACATTCAAGTGTTCAGCAGCCCATTTTGCAGCCCAAGTGGTTATGGAGAGGGAAAGCAGATTTTCTTTTCAAATCCTGTCACAACGGATTTAAATGGATATGGTGTGATCGAAGAAATAACGGATTTTTATCCCTTACATATCATCGGTCCCTGCCTGACAGCCACTGCCACAGAGTTTGATGGGGATTATTATCTCGGAACCAGCGAGTTTTCAGAGGGCGTGATGGCATGGCAGCCAGAGAAGCTCTACCTGCCTTTGATTGTGAAATAGAGTAACGTTTATTAGGTAACAAGCTGGCATCTTATGTGAACGCCAGCTTGTCTTTTTTATGATAGGGAACAACAGGTGCTAATCAGGAGATTTCCAGGAAGCAAGCTTGCTATCTCAGGATCATCGGCAGGAAGATGAAGGTATCTGCACTCGCTCTCACCACTGTTAGCGTCACACCGTCATTACTGAAATCAGCCTCCAGTTTCAAACCGCCAGCCAAGTTTGGCAGATTGACCGTGTCAAATGTCAATGTACCGATGGTGTGGTCAATGATGAAGAAGGTTTCGCCTAACTCGGGTAGAAAACCGGGCAACAGGGTGACAGTCAACGTTCCATTCATGGTAGCTGTGCCGGTCACCACCAGCTGATCATGCTCGGTGCCAGCTGTCGTTCCGCCCAGCTCGATTTGCAGTAGACCGCTATTTAGGTTTGAGTAATCGCCTTGAACGGTGATAATGCCCGCTGAGTTGCCTGGGCTGACTGTGCCTTCGTTTACTAAATTTGCTGCCAAAGTACCTGAGCCGATCAGGCTGTCATCGCTATCAATTATCAGTTCGTCTCCCGGGTCGAGCGTGCCGCCGCCCAGGTCAACCACCGCGTTAGCACCGTTATCCATGCCCTGTTGGAAGATAAGGCTGCCCGCGACGATGTCTACCGTGCCGTCGTTAATGAAGGGGATATTCATGGTGGTAGTCGTGTCCACGGTTTTCTTTAGAAAGCTGCCATTGTTCACAAAACTTTCGCCCGTTACGCCTGCCATGGTGGTAGTGGCGTTAGCATTAAAAGTTCCGTTGTTAATCATCTCTGCATTATTTGAGAGTGTGATATTGTTTCCGTCCCAATTAGTAGTGCTGGCAAGAGTGAGCGTTTGCGCGTCCATTGTTGCAGTACTATTCAGATTTATAGTGCTGGTGGCGCTTGCTTGCACCGTCGTTGTTCCGTCCCCAGTGAACCCACCACTTAACCAATAGAAGGAGCCTGTCACATCAATTGAAGAGGTGTTGTTCAGTGTGCCTGCCAGGAAAAGCCTTGGCATAGAAAGGGGACTTCTAACTGCCAGGGTACTACCTGAATAGATCATGGTATATTCGGGCATGGTCACCGATGTACTCTCAATCGTTACTGATGGCGGGTACGTCCGATTGGATGCGTCTATATTCAGCCTCGTAGAGGTCCCCCAGGGTTGATAGGATCCATAAATAAAAGCATGACCGCTGGTAACATTTAAGAGATTTAACGTCAACACAGAATCAAGTTGGAACACAAATTCTGCCTCCGGGTCGACAGCAGCAAGTTGTAAGACCGGCAGGTCAGCAAATTCTCCTGTGTGCACTCCGCTTCCCATCAAGGCAATGCCCTGAGCGCTTGCCAGGCTTTCAACCATCCCAGCGTTATTGAAGGTTGAGTAAATTCGTAATGCCCCACCCTCACAATCTAAATCGAGATCACCAGATGAACCGATATTGACTACACCATCGCGGTAATCTGAATTGATTTCCATGTCCAACCATGTATCTGTCGGTTTAAACCAGAGGGTTCCATCGATCTGCCAGGTCATTGCGTCCAGGTGAATATTGTAAGCATTGGCAATTTTTAATGTTGCATCAGCCTGAATTTCAATCGCATTTAAATCAAATCCGAAAACTGCAGAATAGACCGGATCATTTGATGTGACTGGAATTACGACGTTATCTGTGGTTATCGGTACATGGGACGTCCCATCCGAACAGCTCCAATTATCTAAATCGTTCCAATCTATGCTTTTGCTGCCTTCCCAGGTACAGGTAACGCCTTCTGCCTGCACCGATCTAGAATGACCTGAAGGAATGCTCAGGCAAATTACTAAAACAACAATTGCCTTGATAAGAAGGTAATGTGTTCGTTTCATGATGACTCCTATTAATTTTTCTAAGAATAGATAGACTGCAATGGTTTTGTAGAGGTGCTTTTAGACTGGTAATTTCGACTGTGTGAAGTAGTTTGGTAACTATTGACCCTTTGGAAAACTTACCTCATTGTATTTCTCCAAAAGGTTGGGTTAAATGTGTAACAACAAACAACATTAATTATATTATATTTTTTGATCTGACAAGGATAATTTATGCCGAAGTAGATGGAATTTTGATTTGGTTCCAAACTTATCCGCCAGGTCTTCATTGGAGGCTGTTTTCGCCAGCAGGCATTAAGAGAAGAGTGGAATTTCGGTTGGTAACGGTGCGGATGTCAGCTCTTACAAGTTCACCTTAACCTTCAAGGTGCTCCAAAAAATGAAAGGCAGACTGCCACGACCCTTTGCCAGGGCGATGCTTCCTTCGATCTTGAAGCTTAATGGCAAAGGATCTCGCAGTGACCGAGGAACGTAACTGTCATTCTGAACGAAGGGAAGAATCTTTAATTCCCCCTGCAAGATCCTTCGCAAAAAAGTTCAGGATGACAAAAGGAGTAAAAGATCCTTGCGAAGCACACTTCGTGTCGCGTATGAGCTCAGGATGACAAAAGGATTAGAAGATCCTTGCGAAGCACACTTCGTGTCGGAAAGAAAGCTCAGGATGACAAGAGAACTGTCATTCTGAACGAAGTGAAGAATCTTATCTTCCCATGCAAGATCCTTCGCAAAGCGGCTCAGGATGACAAAAGCCCGCTAAGATCCTTCGCAAAGAAAGCTCAGGATGACAAGGTGACCACAAGATCCTTGCGAAGCACACTTCGTTTCGCAAAAAAGCTCAGGATGACAAAAGGATCAAAAGATCCTTGCGAAGCACACTTCGTGTCGCAAAAGAGGTTCAGGATGACAAGAACC
>DOEX01000023.1 GCA_003532515.1 Anaerolineaceae bacterium
CAAAGTCTGAGCAATAAAATTGGGTATTGGCTCAAACGAAATTACCTGACGTTAATTAACATCGCTCTTGCAATTTACTTGCTTCTTCCCCTATTAGCGCCAGTCTTGATGAAAACGGGTAGAAGTAGAGCTGCGGATGTGATTTACAGGCTTTACAAACCGCTCTGTCATCAACTTGCTTACCGTTCCTTTTTTCTTTTTGGAGAACAGGCAGCTTACCCACGTGAGTTGGCAGGAATGGACGGTTTGTTGACTTACGAAGTAGCTACCGGCATGGATGGTGATGATATGGCAGCTGCCAGTGCATTTCGCGGCAACGAGCAACTTGGATACAAGGTTGCATTATGCCAGCGAGACCTGGCGATATATGCCAGCTTGCTTTTGTTTGGTCTGGTTTTCGCGTTAACTGGTCGAAAACTCAAGCCGCTACCCTGGATTGCCTGGATAATCCTTGCACTGGGCCCAATGGGTCTGGATGGCATGTCTCAACTGGTTAGCCAGATGGATTTTCCTTCTTTGAATTGGTTTGCCATGCGCGAAAGCACTCCGTTCTTAAGGGTTTTGACAGGCGCAATGTTCGGTTGGTTCACCGCCTGGTTTGGTTTACCTTCGATTGAAGAAATCATTAATGAGAAGAAATCGACCAGCCTGGCAATAGCAACACCATCGAAGAGGACGTGACATGTATCGTGAAGAAAAGGACGGTCTGGCAACCTACCACTTTGAAAGTTTTGATCCAAATCAGGTCAATCATGCCTTTTATACTCGCTTGGGTGGGGTCTCCGAAGGTGCCTATAATCAACTCAACCTGGGCGGCACAAATGGGGATAATCCCGAGCATGTACGCGAAAACCACCTCCGACTTTTCGAGAATTTTGGCATGCCTTTTGAGAGCCGCTTTGATGTTTGGCAGGTCCACGGTGACACCATCCATTTCGCGGACGCACCCAGACCCGCAACCCAGAAGCATCAACCTGGCGATGGTATTTTTACACAAAACCCTGATGTTACTTTGATTATGCGCTTTGCCGACTGTGTGCCAATCATGATCCATGATCCCCTAAAAAAAGTTATCGGACTGGTGCATGCAGGCTGGCAAGGAACATTGCTTGAGGTCGGAGCGGTAGCAATCCGGGCGGCTGTGAAGGAATATGGCTGTGACCCATCCACTATGCGGGTAGGCATCGGTCCTTCAATCTGCGGGCATTGTTATCAAATTGGAGAGGAAGTTCGAGCCCAGTTTTTTAAGAAATGGGGCGACAGGGCAAGTGACTTCATTGCTGAAACCCCCACAGGATACTACTTGGATTTATGGGCTGCAAACGAATGGACTCTGAGAAGTGCTGGCATCCGACATCTTGAACAATCGCATCTCTGCACCGCCGAAAACCTGCATGAATGGTATTCTTATCGTAAGGAAAAAGGGCTGACCGGTCGTTTCGCCGCCGTGATAAGCCTGACACCAAGAGGAAACTATGGTCAATAAGGAATTTGAGCAGCTACAAAGCAAGATTCAAGGAAATTTAGAACAGGTAATGGAAATTGTCGACCGTGCAGCCAGGGTTAGCGGGAGAACTATGGCTGAAATTTCAATCCTTGCAATAAGTAAACGCCAACCTGTCGAAGTGATTGAAGCGGCATACCACTGTGGGCAATTAGCCTTTGGTGAAAGCTATGTCCAGGAAGCCTTGCCCAAAATTGAGCACTTCCGCAAGCATAACGATATCCGCTGGGATATGGTTGGGCATGTTCAGAGCAAAAAAGCCCGCCCGGTAGCTGAAAATTTTTGCGCTGTCCATTCGTTGGATTCTCTGAAACTGGCAAAACTTCTTGACCAGCACCGACCAGCCGAAACAACCCCGTTGGAGGTTTTTCTTGAAGTCAATTTTGGCGATGAAATTACCAAAACTGGTTTTCCTGCCTGCAATAAAGAGGATTGGGAGGCGTTGGTACCGGTAGTAAGGCAGATTTTGGAAATGGAAAGATTGAAGTTGGTGGGTCTGATGACCATGCCGCCCTTGTTCCCGGACCCACAGCAAAGCCGGGGTTACTTTGTAAAACTCAGACAGCTGAGAGACTATATAAACAACCAGGTGAAAGAGGCTGAACTGACGCAGCTTTCAGCGGGAACATCAGCTGACTTTGAAATCGCTATTGAAGAAGGGGCAACGGTCGTACGTATTGGTGAGCGGTTGTTAGGCCCTCGAATTTACTCAGATTGAGGAAGCATGCAATTTATTATTTTGTTTATCCAGATTTTAGCCCGATCAATCGTCTTTTTGTTGTTTTTACACGTTATTTTATCGATGTTCATGTCAGCAGAAAAACCTCTGCGCATCGGTGTTGCGCGAATTGTCGACCCAATTCTGAACCCCATTCGCCGTTTTATCAAACCTTTCAATGGCATCGATTTCAGCCCGGTAGCAGCGATCCTTGCGGTTAATTTGATAGAGTCAATACTGACTCGGATCCTGGCCGGATTCCTGTAGAGCGGTCTGTACAGTTTAAAGTACATAGCAGGTCTGTCAAAAATACTTGACAGGCTTCAACCTGAAAGCGCTTCGGTAGCATCCAATGGGAAAGCCAAGGTAAAGGTTTCAAGATAACGGCGATCCCTCAATGGAAAGGTCCTCCTATTGCTTTAAAAAAGTAATTGACAAATATAAACATCCCTTGGAACCCTTGTCGATAGAGGGGAACTGAAAAAACATAGAAAGTTCAAGCCAAAAAATAGGTGAGAGAGTATTGAATTCCGTGAATTCGCTCTTAGTTTACTTGAACACATACTTGTCTTTGATTCGTTAGGATACAGCAACCTCCCTGAGATTTCCGTCATAACGTCAGTTATTTTTGAAGTTGCCCAATCTCCATCATGCTTAATTGCTTGAGATGTATTTACAAATATTCAGGAAAATTTTATAGTGATTATATATTTTTTTACTCAAGATTATACCTAAATACCGAAAGAAAATTCACATAATTGAATAAAATAATTACCAATATTCAGCGTATTAAACTGAAAAAACGGCTTTTTTTGACCATAATTAGCGATAATTAAGAATATCTCATAATTATAATTCACCTTTGTGAAATTAAATCAAATGCAATTGACGCCTTAGGCTTAGTGGATATAATTCAAAACACAATAACTATACATTTGTTTTCAACCATACTTTACCATTGATTATTCCGGGCCGCCTTCGAGAAGCGAAACATACTTTATTGCGTCCAGATTTGGGAAACTCTCTCAGGAACAATATATGGATTCAACATAAAAAAGCCACCCGACGACGATTTTTTGATGATATTGGAACTATGACAAGAAAACGAAAAGCGACTGTCAGATAAAAATATAAGAATAATTTATCTAAGCTGCATATCGGTGGGTCTTTTACAAGGAGAAAATTATTTTATCTAGCTTGATCAGTACTTGAAAACTAAGAAGTACGTCCATTTAATTAATTGAAATTATTAAAAAACAGAATTAAACGGAGAATTGAGTTACTGTATGGTGAAGGAATTAAGAAGGCAGAGTCGCTTGGACCTCTTGGCAGATGTCGCTGAACTCTACTATGTAAACAATCAAAACCAAACCCAGAT
>DOEX01000035.1 GCA_003532515.1 Anaerolineaceae bacterium
CAGAAGACGAAGTCGATTACACCGTGATCAACCTGGGAACAGGCAATGGTGTCACTGTTAAAGAGTTTTTGGTGGCTTTTGAAAATGTAGTCGGCAAGCAGCTTCCTGTTTCGATCCAGCCACCCAGACCCGGAGACATTGCTGGTGCTTATGCCAACGCGGACAAGGCAAAACGCCTGCTGGGATGGAAGGCTGAGAAGAGCATTGAAGAAGGCATCGCGGATGCCCTGAAATGGGGCAAGGTCCGTGATACTATTATTCATTATTAGGCTTTCTTCAAGATAAATCAAACAGAAATCTGAAGGAATGCAACGATTTTCTTCGGGCTTCTGGAAAATTGATCTGTGATGGGGAATTCAAGCCTTTATAATTAAGCTCGTTTAAGGAGTGACCATGAGCATCTTCAACAAAATATTTGGCGAACCAGAAATCAGGGCTCTTGATCCACAAAAAAAGGCTGAGGTCAAAAAGATGATTGATCAGCTTGTTCAAATTGGCAAGACGGATGATTTTATTTCCCTCGCACCAGGTGGTCCGTTTGATCACCAATACCATCATCGCGATGCCAAAGCGATCGGTCGGCGCATTTATGAGATTGGTGGGATTGACTTAATGTTTGCAGTACGCCAAACAGTGAAATACAAATTGAAAGACGTTTTGGCGGAACATCTCGACCATGCCTGGAAAGGCGTCGGCAACTGGCAGGCTTAAATTCGTTTAATTAATCCAGAGGACGGCTTCCATGCCGTCCTTTTTCTCATCAAAATATGACCTTTTCCCTGTGATTAAGCCTGTTAGGGAGACCGTGGCAGGTCCCCCAAGTAATGACAAATATAGCGTGGGTGAATTACTTCAGCTTGAGCACGTACGTGAACTTACCGTTTTTCTCAGACACCATTTCAAAGCCAAGCGCTTCATACATGCTGGGAAGGCCGTGATACTGACGTTCCGGATGAGCGGTCCAAAAGAAAGGACGTCCGACGACGCGGTCAAAACCTTGTTTGCGGAAGTCGTCGATAGCAGCCTCCAATAATTTAGTGGCAATCCCCTGGTTGCGATACTCCGGGTGGATCAGAAAACAGACAACCGCACCCGATTTTCCTTCAAAACCAAGCAATTCCGGGTCATCTTCGATCAAAGCATAATTGCGCCAATCATTGGCGTTGACCCATCCGACTGGTTTTTCTCCATCAAACGCCATGAAACCATGCATTACTCC
The DNA here is from genome assembly GCA_003532515.1 of Anaerolineaceae bacterium. Lineage (GTDB taxonomy): Bacteria > Chloroflexota > Anaerolineae > Anaerolineales > Anaerolineaceae > Mesolinea. The sequence goes on from DOEX01000035.1 coordinate 1,220, forward strand.
GTTGCGGATGTTTTCGTGAGCTAATTCTTGGTTTTGTTCAGCCGTGCGAGCACGCCATTCTTCGGGAGTGCACTTTAAGTGGTAATACTGGCAATTGCAAAATTGCCAATGAGGGGCGTGGTAAAAATCAATGTCGTTGACATAAGATGTGAAAGTTTCTGCTAAATCCGGGGATAAAGGCTTGATTTCAATTGTCATTTTTAATAGTCCTTATCGATATTTATATTACATAGTAACAAAAAAAAGCGCGATTGTCTATAATCGCGCCTCGGAAACGTTTCACATTAAGGAAAATTTATCAAATTCGTTTGACAAATCTATCAATTCGCACCAGCGCTTCCTCAAGCTGTTCATAAGATGTGGCGTAAGAAACTCGCGCGAAACCAGTTCCGGCATCACCAAAAGCGTTTCCTGGCACGATTGCCACTTTTTCTTCCTGGAGCAGACGGTTGCAAAATTCATCATCGCTCAAACCAGTGGCGCGCAGATCAGGAAAGGCATAGAAGGCACCCTTAGGCTCAAAGGTCTTGAGACCAATGGAATTCAACCCTTTCACGACCAGTTTTCTACGTCGATCATACTCTTTGAGCATGTCCTGAACATAAGGCTCACCAACCATCAAAGCATTAAGGGCAGCGTATTGAGAAACTGTGGGAGCAGACATGACAGTATATTGGTGAATTCGCACCATTCCATTGAGAATCTCTTTGGGAGCAGCAGCAAAGCCAATGCGCCAGCCAGTCATAGCATAAGCTTTCGAGAAACCGCCTAAAAGAATGGTCCGTTCTTGCATTCGGGGCAGACTGGCGAAGCATACATGTTCGGTGCCATAGACCAGGCGGTCATAAATTTCATCGGATATCACGATCAGATCCCGTTTTTCAGCCAGATCTGCCAATTGCAGCAGGAACTCGCGGTCATATACTGCGCCAGTGGGGTTGCTGGGGCTTCCTATGAGAATCGCCCTGGTTTTTGGGGTGATGGCTGCTTCGATATGTTCGATTCTCGGTACAAAGTTGTTTTCAACGTAAGTGGCTACTTCGACAGGTACGCCGCCTGCTAAAATCACCTCGGCTTGATAAGAAACAAAACAAGGAGTCGGGATGATCACCTCATCATCAGGGTTAAGAATTGCAGTAAAAGCCAGGTAAAGTGCTTCAGAGACACCAACGGTCATAACGATTTCATGTTGAGGGAAGTATTCAACATGGTAAAGGCGCTTGAGATGGTCTGCAACTGCCTGCCTGAGAACCAGGATGCCGTGGTTGGAGGTGTAGTGAGTTTCACCCCGATTCAAAGCTTCAACACCTGCCTGGATAATGGGTTCAGGGGTGTCTAAATCCGGTTCACCGATGCCAAGTGAGATGACATCCTTCATAGTTGCTGCGATTTCAAAAAACAAGCGGATGCCCGATGGTTTAAGTCCAGCTACCCTTTCCGATAGTACTCTTTTCATTACCTCTCCTTTTTGTGTTTCGTCTTGTTATTACCAATTCGCCCAGGAGTTATCTCCGAGGTTAAATTTACCTTTCATGCCGTTTATGACCACATCATAACCGAGCAAAGAACCTTCCAATTGAGCGTTGGTGATGTGCGCTCCCTGGCTAAGGATTGAGTCTTTGATGGTGCTGTTTTGGATGATGCTGCCAGCAGCGATGGAAACGAACGGACCAATGATCGAAGTGTTGACACGGGCGTCAGGATGGATAAATACGGGGGGTATGATGACGTTATCATCAAAAGTACTGTTTTCTACAATATTAGCCCGGCCATTTTCCAGTAAGAAGCGATTAGTGTCCAGCAGGGCTTCAGAAGTGCCGGCATCCAGCCAGACCTTCACTTGCTCGACACGCATCGTAGCCTTTTTTTCGAGCATCAAATTGATGGCATCCACCAGGTAATATTCACCTCGCAACGCAATTTTCCGATAAATTTGCTCTTCGATCGCGCTGGCTAGCAATTGTCCGTCTTTGAAAAAATAGCATCCAACCACCGCGAGATTATTGTTCATATCATTCGGTTTTTCAATCATGCGGGTAACCAAACCACGTGAATCAATCTCAACCACACCGAAGCGGCGCGGGTCTGGCACCGCCTTGACCCAGGCTACAGAATCCACCTCTTCATGGGCAATGCGGCTGAAGTCATTTTCAATCAAGGTATCGGAGAAAACGATCAAAGTCGGACCATCAAGGTGTTTACGGGCATGCCAAAGAGCGTCAGATTGACCTTTTTTCTCCGGTTGTTCCACATAATGCACCTTAACTTTGGGGTAGTGCTTTTGCATGTGAGTCTGAATAAACTCCTGTTGACCAGGAGACATAATGAAGACAAATTCGGCTTTTTCGGAATCTGGGACAGAATTGAAACTAGCCAATAAGTGGTCAAGGACTGTGGCACCTGCGAGAGATACCAGCGGCTTTGGCCGGCTCCAGGTGAGGGGGCGCAGGCGACTTCCAAGACCAGCCATGGGGATGATGATTTTGAGCTTTTGATCCATTCTCTCCTCTTCGTTTTCATCAAGACATGGATAATCTCTATTTATTCCCCCATTATATCCTTGATTAGCTTTAAAAAGCCCTATGGGTTCAAGATCTGCAGTTTAGACACTCGTATCGTCATGGCAAGATCGCTGCCACTTTGAGCGATCACACCCAATGCGCCATTCAACTTGTTCATCGGTGAGTAAGTGAATTGATGGGTTTCATTCACGTAGACTTCAAGACTGTTGTTCACAGAGCGGATGCCGATCCGGTTTTTAGTAGGCGAGCCCACCTGGAATTTGCGGGCACTCTGCCATTTTTGCAGCACAGTAGTCCCCGATGGGAGGACGCGGTCCATCATGACCTGACCTGAACAACTGAACCAGATCCGAAACGTACCGGAGGAGCTTTTGTTCCACAAAATCAGTCCGAACTGATCTTCGGGAGAACACATCTGAGCATCCAGGTTGATTTCAAGATAAAAGTCGGAAGGTAATTCGTGAGTACTGATACTGGCAAGAGAGTTTTTGCCGCCATTTACTGCCATGGAAAGTGCGTTGGTCTCGTAGGCAACGCTACCAGCAATACCAGTGCTGGTTTGCCATAGCTGCGGATCGCTGAAATCATCTGAGGCGATCACATTGGCGGGGAGTGGCGTTGAGCGGGTTGGTTCAACCGGTTGCGGAGTGACAGGGATTAGAGGGGTGGGTGTTGGCGTGCGAGGAAACCAATCGATGGTCGGGCTGGGCTCGGTTGTTGGTACAACAAACGTAGCTGTAGTCTCGGGTGTGGAGGTCGCTTGAGCACCACAAGCAGCCAGAGTAAGCACAAGAACCAACGAAATCATCAGAAAGTAAAAAAGGCGTACACGCATATTACTATTTTACCTAATGTACCTAAGATTGTGATCACTGCCCGGTTTATTTCTAGATTGAACGAGTTTTGTACCTCCTTCTCCAATGAGAAGGTTAAGATATTTACTTTTGAGGTCTTGATTTGTAGAAATCTCTCTAATGATATAATCCAGCCAGGAGTAAGCCATGAACAAGAGAGCGAAATTATTAACTTCTGCAGTACTTTTTTTATTGATCCTCACGTTTGCTGTTGCCGCCTTAAAGACC
>DOEX01000160.1 GCA_003532515.1 Anaerolineaceae bacterium
ACCCCCTGGGCACGTGAAAAACTGTATCAACTCTTCAACTACCGGTACAATGCTGAACTTCCCACCGTCATCACTTCGTCTGCCCTGCCCGATGAACTGGACCAGCGCCTCTACAGCCGAATGTCAGATCGTCGCCTGTGCCGAATCCAGATCATCACTGCCGCAGGGTTTACAGGGAAGTAGATGCCTCTCATTTCTAAAAATGGGTATAATGGAAAATCGTGTTTACATTAGAACTAACGCGGGTTAGGGGCCGCTTACAGGAGAAAATTAATGAATAATAAAATCATTCGGGAGTATCCCAACAGCTTTGACCTGCCTTACCGCATTAAGAGACTGGGTGATATTTCCCATAATCTTTGGTGGGTTGGCAATCCGGATGTTGCAAGGCTGTTCAAAGAGGTGGATGCCCTCAAGTGGAGACAAAGCAATCACAATCCAATCGTCATGCTTCGAACAGTTGAAAAAGCCAAGTTTGAAGACCTGATCAAAGACCGCTATTTCCTCAACCGGTATGACCAGATCGTACGGGATTTTGACGCTTATATGAGCCGAAAAGACACCTGGTTTAATCAGAATTACCCCAACAATTGCGGCGACAAGATTGGCTATTTTTCATTCGAATACGGTTTACATGAATCATTGATGGTATATGCTGGTGGATTGGGCATCCTTTCGGGTGACCATCTGAAAGAAGCCAGCGACCTTGGGCTTCCGCTGGTTGCTGTTGGTTTCGTTTATACCTACGGTTACTTCTCCCAGCACATCACAGAAGATGGCTGGCAGGAAGCACACAACATTGAAATTAATTTTGATGATATGCCCATTGTTGCCCTGTATGATGAAATTCATGAGCCCATCAAAATATCCATCGAGCTGCCTGGTCGAACACTCTGGGCAAGGCTCTACGAAATTCAGGTTGGTCGTGTACCCTTAATCCTTTTGCACACGAATATCCCTGAAAACAACCCTCAGGATCGCCAATTGACCGACAAGCTCTACATCAGCGACCCCGAACTGCGCATTTCCCAGGAGATGCTGTTGGGCATCGGTGGATTGCGCGCTCTGCAGCGCCTTGGTCATGACCCTGCAATTTTCCATATGAATGAAGGGCACTCTGCCTTCCTGACGCTGGAAAGAATGTCCCAGTTAATGAATAGTGAGGGGCACAGTCTTGATGAAGCCAGGGAGATTGTTAAGAGATCCAGCATTTTTACAACCCATACCCCTGTTCCCGCTGGCAACGATGAGTTCCCCACCTGGCTGATCGACAAGTACTTCGCTAACTACTGGGGAAATCTTGGTTTGAATAGAGATCAGTTTATGAATCTTGCTAAGATCCAGACTGACTGGTCTGACGAAGTCTTTAGTATGCCAGTCTTGGCACTAAGGCTTTCTGACTACCGCAATGGCGTCTCCAAGTTACATGGTGAGGTCTCACGCAAGATGTGGAACTACCTCTGGCCTGAAACGGCTGCGGAAGAGGTTCCAATCAGTTACATCACCAACGGTGTTCATACTGGCACTTGGGTAGCTCGGAGGCTGGCTGATCTTTTCATTCAGTACCTCGGCGTCGATTGGAAAGAGCATCTGGATGATCCTTCCATGTGGGCACGGGTTGACGCTATCCCGGATAGTGAACTCTGGCAAGTCCGGATTCATTTGAAGCGAAAACTGGTGAGCTATATGGTTGCGCGGGCTCGTGATGAATGGGGCAACGACCATGTTCATCCTGTCCAAACCGTTGCCAGCGGCGTTTTGCTGGATCCATTAGCGCTAACCATCGGTTTTGCCCGCCGGTTTGCCACCTATAAACGAGCGAATCTGCTGTTCAGGGATTACGAACGCCTGATGAAAATTGTCACGAACGAGGAACAGCCAGTTCAGATCATTTTTGCCGGCAAAGCCCATCCAGCTGACGAGCCTGGCAAGCGCCTGATCCAGGAAGTCTATCGCCATGTTAAGAACTCACGCAATGGTGGTCGCCTGGTATTTTTGGATGATTACGATATGGATATGGCACGCCATCTGGTTCAAGGCGTTGATATCTGGCTCAACACCCCCCGCCGACCTCGCGAAGCCTCTGGTACCAGCGGTATGAAAGCTGGTTTGAATGGAACGCTCAATTTTTCTGTTCTGGACGGTTGGTGGGCAGAAGGCTACAACGGTAAAAACGGCTGGGCAATTGGTGACGATACCTACTATGATAACCAGGACCTGCAGGATGAAGCTGACGCTCTCAGTCTCTACGAAACACTTGAGAATGAGATTGTGCCACTTTACTATACTAAACGTTCTGCCGATGGTCTGCCTGGCGACTGGATCGAACGGATCAAGGAATGCATCCGCACTGTTGCACCGCAATTCTCAATGACCCGCATGGTCAAGGAATACACAACCGAGCTTTACCACCCATGCTGGTTGACTGCGAATGAGGATGCTTCAAACAAGGATGAAGTAAAATAGGACAGATTATTAACACCCCGTCGAATCTTATCCCATCCTTGGGGTGTGGTTTGGAAGAGTAGGCAAAGATGAAAAAAAATACGTCTGCAATGGTGAAATGCTGTTGCAGACGATTTTCTAATGGATTGAATGGAGGAGAGTAACAATGGCTGATCTATTTACCTGGCAAGCAATTGGTACAGCAGTTCTGATTTTTTTGGTCAGGGTGCTTTCGATTTCGATGGATACTTTGCGCTTTATGCTCACAATGCGTGGCAAAAGAGGCATCGCCTGGATTTTGGGATTTTTTGAATCTGTATTATTTGTGGTTACTGTCGGTGCTGTCTTGAATGACATGTCCAACTTCCTGTACATCATAGGTTACGCAGCTGGCTACGCCACAGGCAATGTGGTTGGTATGCACATCGAACGAAAACTGGCAATCGGTTATTCCCACATCAGTGTAATTAGCAAAACCAACGGCGAGAATGTTGCAAAAGCCCTACGGGAAAATGACTTTGCTGTTACTGAAATACCTGCTCAAGGGAAGGATGGACCAGTTTGCCTCAGTGATTTATCCGTTCGTCGAAAAGATATTGCAACAGTAGAAAAAATCATCCAGGAAACTGACCCAGAGGCATTTATTACCATTGAAGATGTCACACCACTACGCGCTGGTTATTGGGGACGGCAGAATGTCAGAAGATAAGCTGACCAAACGAGCACTCATATTCGATTTTGACGGTCTGATCCTGGACACCGAAACCGCAGAGGTCAGAATTTGGCACGATCTCTATGCCCAGGTCGGCTTGACCTTCGATATGGACGCCTACATTGGGGTGGTTGGTTCCAATGGCTCCCGCGACCATGATCCCGCTCAAGCCTTGGCGGATCGGGAAGGTGAAGAACGAAGTTTTACACAGATTCGTAATGATTTCAGGCAATTAGCCTATCAACATGTTGAGGTTCTTGAACCGCTGCCTGGTGTGGTCAATCTGATCAATACCGCAAAGGCTAAAGGTTACCTCCTGGCAGTTGGCTCCAGCGCAGCTTACTCGTGGGTCCACACACACCTGACCCGCCTCGGACTTGCAGACAATTTTGATGTTATCGTGACCTTTGACGATGTTGAGAATGCAAAACCATCCCCGGATATATTCCTTAAAGTGCTGGAACGTTTAGATATCTCCGCACAAAATGCACTTGTGTTTGAAGATTCACAAAATGGCGTTCTGGCAGCTCACCGGGCTGGTATACGCGCCATAGCAATCCCCAACCCGATCAC
>DOEX01000061.1 GCA_003532515.1 Anaerolineaceae bacterium
TGATCACCCCCGAAGTTGACCAGTAAAACTGCTTTGCAACCGGTATTGCGTAAATAGGTGCTAGCCTGGATCTCATCCTGGATTTCCAAGCTGAGTTGTGCTTTTGCCAGCACCATCAAATCGTCAACCACAAAGTCCACCCGTTTGTTGCCGATGCGCTGTTTGCGGTAAACCAGATCGACGGACAAATCGCGTGAATAAGGGATTTTTAAAGCATCCAATTCCAACCCCATGGCGCGCTGGTAGATTTGCAGTTCAAACCCTGGCCCGAGTGAGTTGTATACATTTTCAGCGGCAACGGTGATCAGGCTGGTGATGTCGGCGATTTTGTTGGTGGATACTGGTTGTAGGTTAACATTAGATTCCATCGGATGCTTCTCCCTATTAAAGTTGGTTATGTTCTACCTAGCAAGATTCTTGCCAATTTGGAGGGTTTAGGGGGGAGATTTTAGTATTGAGGATTTGTTAAATGATTTGGGACGCGATGACGCAAAGGAAAGAGAAAAAGACGCAAAGGAAAATTAATTGGTGCATATCAATCACCGCAATAGGTGCGCTGTCAAAGGTGCGTTGCACTTGAGGATCGGCTTGTTACAATTTTGATGGAAAAGAATTCTCAAGAGAAACCCACCAAAAGTGCGCTGCACTCTGTATTTTTAAATTGGTTTTCTAAATTGCACAGATAATTGGTGTGATAGGAACGCCTCCTAAATCCTCAGAACTCAATTCTCCTCCCTGTTCTTCTATCCCTTTGCGCCTTGTTCTTTAAATTCTTAGTGTCTCCGCGCTCAAAATCTTTTTTCACAAATCTTTTAGATGTCGAGCATTATACATTCGGTTTGTTTTCCATCCCAGACATGATATTATTTCGATATCGAACGATTATTCGAAAGGATATTCAAATGAATACTGCTGGCTTACATCACATCACAGCCGTCACCAAAGACCCCCAAACCAACATCGACTTTTACCAGCAGGTGCTCGGGCAGCGCCTGGTGAAAACAACCGTAAATTTTGACGACCCCGGCACCTACCACCTCTACTACGGAGATTACACCGGCATGCCCGGCACCGCCATGACCTTTTTTGGCTGGCTCAATTCCGTGCAGGGTAAGGTCGGCACCGGGGAAACCCAGGCCGTCGCCTACACCATCCCGCAGCATTCGGTGAGCTTCTGGAATGCACGATTAAAACGAATGGGCTTTTCCCCGGAACGCGTCGAAACCCGCTTCGGGCAGGACGTGATCCCCTTCATCGACCCCGAAGGGATGCGCCTGGAATTGGCTGCTGAGGAAAACCTCCCCACCATCCAGCCCTGGCAAGGTAGCCCGGTTCTGGAAGAACACGAACTGCGTGGTTTTTACGGCGTCAGCCTGTGGCTGGACGAAATTGAGTCCACCACTCGCATCCTGACCGAAATCCTGGGCTATCAACAAGCCGGCCAGGAAGGCAACCGCTACCGCTTCACCGTCCCCGGCGACGCGCCTGGCAAGGTGGTGGATCTGGTACACAAACCCAATGCGGGGCGCGGCATCTTTGGCGCCAGCTCGGTGCATCATATCGCCTTCCGCGCTTCCTCCGACGAACACCAGCAGGAAATCCAACAGCTAGTGAGAAAGATGGGCATTCAAGCCACCCAGGTGATAGAACGCCATTACTTCCGCTCGGTCTACTTCCGTACACCAGGCGGCGTCTTATTCGAAATCGCCACCGACCAACCCGGTTTCACAGTAGATGAACCCGCCGATTCCCTCGGCCAAAAACTGGTGCTACCTCCCTGGTACGAATCACGGCGTGATGAAATTGAAGCCCATTTACCCGCCATTCGGCGTTCCTTACAGGAAGAGGTGAGCGAATGAGCGACAACCCGCATCTTCAGCAACCAGTGGTGAGTTTGGGAGCTCCCTTCAAAACCGCTGAGCAGGTGATGATTTTGCTACACGGGCGGGGTGCCAGCGCTGAGTCAATTCTCTCGTTGGCGGCTGAATTCGATGCCCCCAACACCCACTTCATCGCACCGCAGGCGCATCAGTTCCGTTGGTATCCGTACAGCTTCCTCTCCCCGCTGGAGCGCAACGAACCAGACCTCAGCTACGCCCTGGAACGGGTGGACACACTGATCAAGCGTATCGTGTCTTCCGGAAAGCGCTTGGATCAGATCGTGCTGGCAGGGTTCTCGCAAGGTGCTTGCCTGGCCAGTGAGTATGTGATTCGCAACCCGCGCCGGTATGGTGGCCTGGTCGTGTTGAGTGGCGGTTGGATTGGCCCACAAAACACCACCCGCACCTCCGATGCCGACCTGGATGGGATGCCGGTCTTCATTGGTTGCAGTGACATCGATCAGTTCATCCCCGTCTCACGCGTGGAGGAAACGGCTACGCTCTTTGAAAGCATGCAGGCGGATGTTCGCCTCAACATTTACTCCGGGATGGGACACACCGTCAACGCGGATGAGATCATGCAGATCAACACCCTGCTGAAGCAAGCCGTAAAAGCGGATTAGAACAAACCGGGTTGCTGGTTGGCGTTCCCCTGGCTTTCTTCATAGCCAGAATCGATTAACAAATTCTTCTGCTGGGCAGCCTGAACCGCGAGATAATCACAACGCTCGTTTTCAGGGTGCCCGGCATGCCCTTTCACCCAAATCA
>DOEX01000147.1 GCA_003532515.1 Anaerolineaceae bacterium
GATGATGGGCTGGTCTCCCTAGGGAAGTTCGCTTAACAGGGAAAGCATCTGGTAGCAGGTGAAAACACGATTCAGCAGCACTTTCTGGAGGGCTGCATGGAGATCAATTGTGCGCCGCCGCAGAGTACGTGCCACTCCGTAGCCATCAAAGCGGTTACCGCCATCCAGGATTTTTGAGTGTCAATGCGGCAATCATTTCTGAAAGGACGGCAGTGATGGCAGTGGGGGCGACCAGAAGCGAGATCTGCCTCGCAGCAGGATCCATGCGGATCATCGGGTGGTCAGAATAGGGTTTCATGCCATTATTACAATAGAAATATGTTCTATTACAAGGGCAAAGTTGATTTTTGGATCGAATTCAGTGTAAATGTATTTTTTGAAAGATGAAATCTAAATTCTGAAAAATCCGCCGGATGCAGCACCCTTGATTTATAATATTTAAATTCAATGATTTTGCTCTGGTGATTGTGCGGAATACCCCGGAATCAGTGTTCAGCACGATCGGAATATACAGCAAAATTCTCGCAAATAAGAAAAAAAGCGATACAACCACAATTGTCTGAGTAATTGTCATAGCAATTGAGAGGAGTGCAAAAATAAATATCATGAAATTATCTCATATGGATATTAGCAAAATTAAGGTTAAGCTGGTTAGCTTCTCTCTTCTCATCGTCGTTTTTCTCTTGGGGTCAATCTGTACCACCATATACGCGAAAACCGGCAAACCACCGGAGGAGTACCGGGGAGATCCCCATTTAAATGATAATCGTGATGATTCAACGGGCATCCAGGAGAATTCATTAGGTATTGCCTGGGGAGATCCAGAGGGACCCCATTCGATATATGCATGGCCATTCACTGTGGTCCAGATGGGGCATACGATCCAGTCCTATCAAAACTACAACTACGGGACCAGTGATGCATATTTTCACCATGGTGTCGATATGATCGCGCCGAACGGAACAAATGTATACACACGCTCAGGCGGGCAGGTGGTGAATGTAGAGAACTATCGACCTGGCAATGAACTGTATTGGGAAGTGGCGATCCTTGATGCGGAGGGGTATGTGTGGCAGTATCACCACATAGATGCGAACACGATCCCACAGGAGATCATGGATAAATTTGCTGAGTGGCAGGCAAATCCGATCACAGGTGGCTTTGTGCCAGCCAACACCTATATTGGAGACATCGTTTACTGGCCTGTGGTCTCCTTTGGGTACCGATTCAACCATATTCACCTTAACATCCTGGCAGCAGGGGATGTCTATCTGAACACGATGGAATTTCACACCTTGTTAAACGATACGCGGGCGCCTGAGATCCAAGCGATCGGGCTGTTGAACGGGGACACCATTGTCAGCGGGAATACAGTCTCGGGTAGTTATGGTTTGTATGTGCAAGCAAGGGACCTATTCCTGAGTACGGTCTATTATCTGCCCCCGTACAAGACAGAGCTCTCAATTGATGGTGGCGAATGGACGACGGTATGGGAGTTCCATGATCTGCCAGGAGGAGCTTCGGACACGCTTTATGTAAATGACTTTTTTGTGCCTGTCTATACTTGCGGTGATTACGACTGCCGGGATTTCTTCATTGACTTGGGTTTCACCCCGTCCGGACAGCGGACCTTCCCCGCAACGCTTGGAGATCACAACATCGAAGTGCGGGTATGGGACTACAACGGCAACAGTGACACAGGCTCTTATGACTGGACGGTGTTTTCCAACATCCCGGACAATGGTTGTTCTACAGGAAATGGTGTGACCAGCACCTTCCCAGTGACTGAAGATCTCGTTGTTACGGATGTAAACCTAGGGGTGAATATCACACATGCCACGAGAGGTCAGGTGAAGGTGACATTGAAGGCTCCAGCAGATACCGCTGAGACAACGATCATAACCTCCAGCTCCGACAGTTATGACAATTATGATGTTTGGGTGGATGACAGCTCAGCCAACCCACTCAATGATGGCAATAATGATTCGGTTTCTGAACCATATTATGACCGGACTGCCGGACCAAGTTCGGATGGTAGTTTGGAAAGCTTTAATGGGAAGAATTCACAGGGAACATGGACAGTGTTCATTTGTGATAATTCCAGTGGAACAAGCGGGACGGTCAACCGGATGGTTCTGGAAGTTCTGGGGAATAATAACAATACAGCTCCAGTTGCAGATCCTCAATCCCTATCAACGCCCGAGGACACCGCAATGTCCATCACTTTGACTGGATCAGACGCGGATGGTGACCCATTGACATACAGTGTCACCAGTAATCCAAGCCATGGGACATTAAGTGGTATAGAGCCCAACCTGACCTATACTCCCGATGCAGATTATATTGGACCAGATGGTTTTACATTCATTGTCAATGATGGATTGGTCAATTCAGAACCAGCGCTTGTTTCCGTGTCTGTCAATGCAGTCATCTATATACCTTTAGTTTATCAATAAACAAGTTGCAATGCCAAATGTGACCGTTTCAAAATTGGTAAAAAAGGGTATAAAAGGAAATCCGGG
>DOEX01000041.1 GCA_003532515.1 Anaerolineaceae bacterium
ATATTTTTGATTGTAGATTGAAGGGCGGGTTTAGAACCCGCCCATACGCTTCAAACCAAGATAAAACAAACCGGGTTGAACCCTTACCATGGCATGTTCGCAACCCGGTCTACAAAAAACCGCTTCACCAGTCAGGATCAAAAGTGAAACCAAGCCTGCGAAAGAAAGGATTGTACCTATCCGCTCTTGTGGGGCATGAAACCCATGATACGGGCTGCGAATGAGGCTGTATTCAGTGATTGCAGCCAGACTTTGCCCGGACCTTCCAATACACTCAGGAACAAACCTTCGCCACCAAACAGGATATTGGAAAAGCCCTTCACTGTAACGACATCATATTTGACATCGGATTCAAAGAAGGCAATATTGCCAGTGTCGACCTTGAGGCGCTGGCCGGGCTGCAGGTCTATTTCGACGATGGAGCCATCCAGTTCGAGGAAAACCATGCCCTCGCCGCTAAGACGCTGCATCAGGAAACCCTCACCACCAAATAAGCCGGTTTTCAGTTTGTTAACAAACGTAGAAAGGACGACTGTTGGTTGAGCGCACAGGAAGGAGGATTTTTGAGCAATGTATTGCTTTCTACCGTCCAATTGCAAAGCGCGGATCTCCCCAGGCATGGCTGAGGTGAGGGTGATCTCAGCATTATTTGTATTAGCCATATAGTTGGCCATGAAAAGGGATTCGCCGGTCAGCATGCGACCGAGACCTTTCATCAGACCACCACGAACATTTGTGTCCATTTGGAAATCGTCGGACATCCAACTCATACCACCAGATTGGGTGTAGATACTTTCCCCAGCATCGAGCTGTAGGGTCAAACCCGGTAATTTGTCACCAAAAATTTTGTATCTCATCAAATCTCCATTTTTCTATTCTTTCAGAAGGGAATTATCTTCTGGAATTTTCTTTTATCGAATCTTTTAGGTAAGATCTGGGGCTTCATCAGCCGATACGGCTGGTGGTTCATCTGTTGGTTCTGCTGGCAGTTCTGGAGACGGTTCAGCTGGTGAACTCTGATGATTCTCAACACCAAGAAGCAAGTTACGCTGTTCGATGCGGGTGATCATGTCTACCCGGCGTTGATGGCGTTCACCTTCAAAGGAAGCGTTCAGCCAGCCTTCGGTAATCAGCGTTGCCAGACCACCTGCCACTACCCGAGCCCCAAAGCACAAAACGTTGGCGTTATTATGCCGGCGGGCAAGAATGGCAGAGTAAGGTTCGCTGACAGCAGCTGCGCGAATTCCCGGGAACTTATTGGCGGCAATAGACATGCCTATACCCGTGCCGCAGATCAGGATGCCACGGTCAAATTGACCTGAGAGGATGGCTTTGGAGACTAACTCAGCGATGCGGGGGTAATCCGCGCTTTCGCTCGTAAAAGTACCAAAGTCTTCATAGGGTATCATCCTGCTATCCAGGTAATTTTTAATTGTCTCTTTCAGGGCTAAAGCGGTGTGATCACAACCAATTGCGATTTTCATAGGCTACCTCACTTTTTGTTTGTAAAATTATAACGGTAAAGTAAAAAGCACAATTGCATATATCAGCTTCCATTCCATGTTTCGTTTTCTTGTTACGGTCAATAGGTCAAAGCGATTACATTTCTCACTATGCCGATGAAATTGCTATTGATAGAATGCTAATCAATAGTATTAAGTTCATCAAGCGAGATGTTAGCTCATCCAGACATTTTTTGGCGAACCGATTGAGCAATTTTTCGTAATGGACTTGTAGAGAGGCAATTGTAAGAAAATGATATTAGTTACTGGTGCTGCCGGTCATATCGGTAATGTATTGGTAAGGGAGTTGGTCAGAAGAGGGCATTTTGTGAGGGCGCTTGCCTTACCCGGAGAAGATGTCAGCCCCCTGGCAGACTCCAAACCGGAAATTGTGGAAGCAAATATCCTCGATTATCCAGCCTTAAAAGCCGCAATGAAAGGGGCAAAAGTGGTTTTCCATTTGGCCTCCTTGGTGGCACTTGTTCCGGATCAATTCGAATTGATGCAAAAAGTAAACATTCAAGGGACTGCCAACATTATTAAGGCTTGTTTTGAGACTGGAGTGACGAGGCTGATTTACACCAGTTCAATCCATGCTTATGGTCGACCAGATAAAGATTTGATAATCGATGAAAGCCTGCCTTTTGACACCGAGATCGGAGGGGGAGGATACGACCAAACCAAGGCGAAAGCTTCCGAGTTGGTGAGGGAAGCGGCTAAAGCTGGGCTAAATGCAGTCATTCTTGCCCCAACTGGAGTCATTGGTCCCTACGATTTCAAGCGCTCCGAGATGGGCGAAATGACCAACTATTGGATGAAAAGTACCCCAACCTTCAGCCTGGATGGTGGTTATGACTTCGTGGATGTGCGCGATGTTGTTGAAGCTCACATTAATGCCATGGAGAGAGGGGAATCCGGTCAGGCATACCTTTTGCCCGGCCATCGCGTGACGGTGAGGGAATATCGACGACTGATCCAGGAGGCTTGCAAAACGTGCAGTAGAGAGATTTATGTGCCGATAAAATTAGCCCAAGTATTTGCTCCCCTGGCAGAACGGTTTTACCGCATATCAAAGACTCGTCCTCGTTTTACACGCTATTCAATAGTCACTTTGATGAGCAATTCGGTCATCAATGGGGCAAAGGCGGTCGAGGTTTTGGGTTTTCAACCCCGACCAATTGAGGAAACGGTGCGCGACAGCGTGGAATGGTGGAGCAAAAATGCAGAACTTGTGAAGCCAAGTCTGCGAGCAGTTCAGGGAGTCAGTCGCTCGCGACAATCTGCTTATATTCCTTAAACCCATCGCAAGTATTACCAAGTAGATTTATTGAATCCTGGCGTAAAAGACAGACTGCCACGACCCTTTGTAAAGCCTATGTACCAAGTACCCCTCAATGCCTGATGGCAAAAGGTCTCGCAGTAACGACCGCAGGGGAAAGGTCAGATAGTAAAGTTTCTTGCAGTCACCGTGGATTGAGTTTCACGTTGGCGGATTGAATACACTCAGCGGCAGTGTTCACCCAGGTTTCCGGTGCATTCAATCACGCCCTACAGCCGATGAAAGTTGAAATGCAGCCCAAAACTAACAGCAAAGGGTCTCGCAGTGACAAAAAAGGGTACAAATCAGGAAGGATCGTTTTTCTGACAAACTGGGCAAAAGTGGGTACCGCGTTGACCGACTTTTGTTTTTTCGATAGGATGTCCACACCTGGGGCAGGGATTGCCTGTCTGTTGATAGACCTGGAAGTAATTCTGAAAGTCGCCTCCCCGATACACCCAATCAATACTCGCACCTTTTTGGTCAATCGCTTTGCTGAGCACGAATCGGATCGATTTGAGTAGATTAGCAACTTCTGAATCAGAAAGACTGTCACTGAGGCGCAATGGATGTAGCCCAGCCCTGAACAACGCTTCATCCGCATATATGTTTCCGATCCCTGCCAGAAAGCTCTGATCCATCAGGAGTGGCTTAAGCTGCCTTGAGCGTTCCTGGAGCATGTTGAAAAAGATCGATGGCGTAAGTTGTTCGTCCAGAGGTTCCGGTCCGAGTTTCGAAAAAAGCTCAGTGGTATCGCGTAATAGCCAGACCCGGCCAAACTTTCGCATGTCGT
>DOEX01000234.1 GCA_003532515.1 Anaerolineaceae bacterium
TGTTGAAGTGATAGGTGTTGAAGTGTTTACCCCTGCGGGGCACAGGAAGGTGTTGAGGTGTTTACCCCTGCGGGGCACAGGAAGGTGTAGAGGTGCTAGGATTTATTTGTTTCAGGTACCCTTTCCCTTGCGGGGGCACATCGATTCAATTCGAATCATCGAATTGAATCTCGAAAACAAATCGAAACAATTCATTTGGGGTCTGGGGAGTCGGAATTTAATCTCAATGAGTGATATGACATGTCTTGACTTGACTTGACATGACATGTCTTGACTTGACATGACTTGACTTGACTTGACTTGAGAATACAAGCCAAAATGGGGACATGATTTGGAGCCTGGTTCAAATGCAGTTGTTAAGATACAGATTGATAAGATCAATTATAGAATATTTGTTCTATTTTGTCAAGATGATTAGTTTAGAGATTTGAGATTTGAGGATTGAATGACCCGTCCTGAAATAGGTTTACAGTTATTATTAGGTTTGAAGTGAAATATTAGCCGTTTTGAAAAGTTTTTAGGCAAAAATTGATGAAATTTTGCTGTAACGAGTGGATTGGAAGTTTTGGAGAGTTGTTTTTTTCTGAAACGTTTAAAGGTTATTGGTGGAGGAGTCTGTAGCCATATTTGCGCCAGTGATCAAAAAGTGAGCAGGGTTGATTGTGAATTATTGCTCTTAGTGCGGGTGATGGGAAAAGCGAGGAGAAAAGTAGTTTGGGCAAGTTACTGAGATCATCAATCAGGGCGAGCCGCAGGAGGAATGCTGTGCGCCAGGGCTTGGCTTTGTGAGGTTGATACCTTGCATCGAAATATGATTTTATCAGGCGATATTGGACGCTTTTTCTTGAAGCTTTGGATTGGAATGTCACAGGCAGTGTGATATTGAATTCTTCCTTAAAAGTTTTCGCGACCCAGTGCACCATATTTTGCAAACCCCATTCTTTTGCCTTCTGCGCAACATAATCCCAGTCCATTTCAACGCTGTATTTATCCACTAACCTTTCGATATCTTTGTACATGTGAAATTGAGTATTGAAGATGCCATGATTGAAAAGGTGCAAACATAAATGCAAAAATGTGACCTCCGGAGAAAAACGCTTGAGTGACAACCCGGTGGAGTCGAGATATGGCTGGGCTGTGTGCCAAACTTCATCCAGCTCTATTGGAAAAGCAGGATGCCACCAGGCGAGCTGTAAAATATGGGTGTGCAGGTCGATGTGGACGCCAACTTGATGAGAAAAGGTGATTTCGAGTGGGATGATGCCTTTGGTATCACGCTTAACAATAAAACCCTGCTCCTCCATAACCCGAAAAGTTTCGGCGTAATCAGCAGGGTTTATTAAGATATCAACATCTGTAAAGGGACGCAATGCTGGGTCGGGATAGAGATCCGGGATGAAGGACCAGCCCTTGAAGATGATGAACTCAATTTGGTTTTGCTTAAGTGATGCAAAGAGTAGTGTGAGGTGGTGTTTGTAGAGCAGGTAATGGGCGATGGTTTGGTGTTTATTAGTTGTTGAGTTCATGAGTTCTTAAGTTTGAAATATTAATGAAGCCAAGGTAAATTTTATCATTTTGTATTCATAAACTAATTATCTTATCAACTAATCTACTTTCTAGCTTATGAAATCTTTTGTACTTCGAGCTTTTTATTAAGCGAGTTTATCATTTTTGTGATTTGGGTAGCTTCTGATATCAGGTAATCATATTTTTCTACAGTTATCCAATTTCGTAACATGAATAACTCAATCATTGTCATGGTTTCAAATAGAGAACCCCTGGCAATCATTAAGAAATGTTTGAATTCTTTTATGGAGTAGCGACCTTTTCCTTCAGCGATGTTCATTGGTACCGACATAGATGCTGCTTCGATTTGATCGATAAGCCTAAAGTGTTTTTTATCGGTCACGAGGTTTTCGGTCATTTCAATAATTGTACTTGCAAATTCAAGGCTTTTTTGCCAAACAAGTAGGCCTCTATATCCAAGTGTTGTTGATTCTTTCATGTGTACCTCTTTTTAGTTGTTTAGTTGTTCCCCTCGGAAACTGACCTCGGGGACTTCGTAAGTTGTTAAGGGCTATTGAACTCATGAACTTATGAACTCATGAACTTATGAACTATTTTTCGCTGCTTTCAATGCTAACGGGACTTGCTTCACTAAATAGTCAATCTGCTCGTCGGTCATGGTGGGGTAGAGCGGCAGGGTGACTTCGCGGGGAGCGATGGATTCGGTGATGGGGAGATGGTGGGGTCCGGGGAAGTGCTCGCGGTAGTAGCTGAAGGTGTGGATAGGTGGATAGTGGATGCTGGTCTGGATGCCATGCTCCTTCATATAATCCTGGAAGGCTTTGCGATGGCTGCCCTCCGGTAAAAGTACGGGTGATATATGGCAAGCTGAAACCCCAGGGTGGCCTGCGAAGGGAATCCCCAACTCGGCTGGCATCTTCTCGCGGTAAGTGGCGACGATTTCCCGGCGGCGCTGGTTATTGGCAGGTAGCTTCTTCAGCTGCTCGATGCCCAAGGCTGCCCGGATTTCGTCGATGCGGTAGTTGTATCCCAATTCGACCACATCATAGCTATACGCATGGCCGGCGTGGCGGTCGTAGGTCAGAGTGGTCATACCATGCGACCGCAGGAGTTTAAGTTTTGCTGCAATCTCATCCGAGTTGGTGGTGAGCATGCCGCCCTCCCCGGTTGCCAGGTTCTTGTTGGAGAAGAAGGAGAAACAGCCAATCTCACCCCAGGTGCCGAGCGCTTTCCCGTCCAGTGTTGCACCGGGACAATGCGCGGCGTCCTCTATTACGGACAGGTTATGACGCTGGGCAATCTCCATGATGGCTGGCATATCGCAGGGGTAGCCGGCGTAGTGCATGACGATGATGGCTTTGGTGTGCGGGGTGATGCAAGATTCGATGGAAGCTGGCGAAATGGTGAGATCATTCGGACTAACCACATCAGCGAAGACAACTTTTGCGCCGGTGTAGAGGACGGCGTTGGCAGTGGCGACGAAGGTCAGCGAGGGGACGATGACTTCATCACCAGGGCCGATACCGAGGGCAACGCAGGCCAGGTGTAATGCTTCGGTGGCGTTGGAGACGCTCAGGCAGTGTGGGCTGCCGGTCATCGCAGCGAAATCCTGCTCGAATTGGGCGGTAACGCTGCCCATAGTGAGCCATTTTGACCTTAATACTGAAACAACGGCATTTTCTTCATTTTGGTCATAATTTAGGTCTGCTAGAGGAATTATCCAATTCATGATGAGTTACTCCTGGGTTTAAAGATTGAACCGCGATACCCTAAAGGGCACAGGCGACGCAAAGACGCGAAGGTTTAAAGGTTAGGTCTTGGGTTAATTGGGTAAAGTTATTATATCGGTGGTTATGGTTACTGGAAATTAAAAATTGAGTCTGAAGATTAATGGTTTTCTTTCTCTCAACTTTAATTTCTTTGCGCCTTTGCGGCTTTGCGGTTTAATTATTTTAGGTGGTTGTTGACTTTTCTCTTTATTCCATTTTTCATCAATCCAACTTTCCAATTTAGCAAGAAGCCTAATGAGCAACCACGAAGTTTGAGGTAGGTGATTAATTGTGCTTCGTGAACAGGTAGAATGTGGTCTACTGTTTTGTTTTCTATGATGATGCTATCTTCAACAAGCATGTCAATTCTGTATCCCTGGTCGAAGGTGATTTCTTTGTATTGAAATGGTTGTTTGAGTTCTGTTTCTACTTTGTATCCCAGTTGTCTGAGTTCATATGCAAGACATGTTTGATAAACCGATTCAAGTAATCCAGGACCGAGGGCTTTATGAATTTGAATGGCGGAATTAATGATGTCTGAAGCGATTTTTTCGATGTCCATGATGTTCCTTATTTGTGAGTGGTTATGGTGTTTAAAGATTGAACCGCGAAGACGCAAAGACGCGAAGGTTTAAAGGTTAGGTCTTGGGTTAATTGGGTAAAGTTATTATATCGGTGGTTATGGTTATTGAAAATTAAAGATTGAGTCTGAAGATTAATGGTTTTCTTTCTCTCAACTTTAATTTCTTTGCGCCTTTGCGGCTTTGCGGTTCATTTTTTAACTTCGTTGGGGAGGAAGAGATTGCGCATGGAGTCGAAGTCCTCCACCGCTTGTTCGTAGTCTTGTGGGTGGCCGAGGTCCTGCCAGTAGCCGTCGTAGGGAAAGCCCACCACCTTCTCCCCGGCAGCCAGCAGCTTCTTCACCAGGTCGGGGAAGTCGAGGTATTGGCCTTTTGGGATGTAGTCGAGCACATGCGGCTCAAAGACGTAAAGCCCCATACTGACGTTGTAATCGATGGTCGGTTTTTCGATGTACCCGGTGACCTGACAACAGTCATCCATCTCAATCACGCCTAAGTCAATTTTTACAGCACGCTGGTGCATGGCAATGGTGCAAATGCCGCCCATTTCTTTGTGGAAGCGAATCAGTTCGTCGATCGGGAGCAGGGAGAGCACATCGCCATTCGCTACCAAGAAGGTATCTGTCAGATGGGTAATGCTGGCTAGCGGACCAGCGGTGCCCAGCGGGGTGTCTTCGTAGGCGTATCGGATATCGAGGTCGTATTGCGAGCCATCCTGAAAGAAGGCACGCATCAAGCCGGCCATGTGCCCTACGGTAAGGGTGACATGGTTGATGCCAGCTGCTTTCATTTGGTGCAGCAGGATCTCGAGAATGGTTTTATCGCCAATGGGCATCATTGGCTTGGGAAAAACACGGGTATAGGGGGCGAGGCGAGTGCCCTTACCGCCGGCGAGAATTACTGAGTGCATGGTAAACTCCGTTCTAGCAGGTAGCTAGTAGCTGGTAGCTGGTAGCTAAAGATTTATTACGATTTTATGCTATTTTTAAGGGTGTTGAGCATTTTGGCTATTTCATTACTCAGGTTATCTAGTTTTATAAAGTTATCTTCTGGGATCCAATTTCTCATTTTAAATAATTCTAACAATGTCATGGTTTCATATTAAGAACCTCGTGCAACTGTAAGAAAGTAACTAAATTCTTTCTGGGATGATCTCCCCCTACCTTCTGCGATATTCATTGGGACAGAAGTAGCCGAGGCTTCTAATTGCTCAACTAGGCGGAAATGTTTTCGTTCAGTATCTAATCGCTCTGTCAGGTTTATGACTTCATTAGCAAAAATCATGCTTTTTTGCCATATGAATAATTTTTTGTATGATGAGGGTTGAGTGCTTTCCATGATGATTTCCTTTTTGATTAGCTTGTAGCCGGTAGCTGGTAGCTGGTAGCTGGTTATAAAAAACTACGCGCTACGCGCTACAGGCTACGAGCTATCGTTCATATATACCAATCCTATATCTATCCAAATGGTCGCTGATCCAGGCGATGGTGCGTTCGAGGCCTTCTTCGAGGGAGACGGTGGGTCGCCAGCCGAGTTGCTCACGGGCTTTGCTGTTGTCGCTAAGCAGTCGCATGACTTCGGATTTGGCGGGGCGCATGCGTTCGGGATCCTGGTGGATCGGTAAGCCGGGTTTGCCAACGATTTTGAGGATAATTTCGGTGATTTCGCCAATGGTGACTTCACTGCCAGTGCCGAGGTTGAACTCCTGACCGAGGACGGATGACGGGGGACGGGATTCTTGCTTGTGAGGAAAAGATTGATCATAGCCTTCGGCTTCCGGGTCGTGGTCGATGATGAAGGGGGCTGAACGATTGAGGGATGATGTCTCAGCAGGGTCTTTGATCAGCGGTTCGCCGGATTCCATGTCGAGAGAGCCGGTTGGGAATGGTTTTTTGACTGGGGATTTGTCCTGCTGCTCTTTCTGTTCCTGCTTACGCTTGCGCACCTGCTCGGTCACGCTCTCTTTCGCAGCCTGCCTTTCCCTTATCGCTTGCATCGCATCCATCAACGCCTGCCCGGCCATGAGGAAGCCAGCGACGGTATCATCCACGTAGGTGAAGTCGCGTTTGGTGTCCAGTGAGCCGAGGTTGAGGTAATCCTGGGTGAGGGCCTGGGTGATGATGGTGGGGATGACAGCCCGCGCAGACTGTCCCGGCCCATAGGTGTTGAAGGGACGCACGGTGATGACCGGCACCCCGAAGGAACGGTAATAGGCTTCCACCAGCTTATCCGCGCCAATTTTACTGGCCGAGTAGGGCGACTGCCCCTGCAGGGGGTGCTCCTCGTCAATCGGAACACGTAAGGCGGTGCCATAGACCTCGCTGGNNGGCGGGCGGCTTCGAGGATGTTGAGCGTGCCCAGCACATTGGATTGCACCGTCTCGACAGGGTGCAGGTAGGAGTAGGGGATGGAGATCAGCGCGCCGAGGTGGTAGATCAGGTCGCAGCCCTGGGCGGCTTCCAATATTGCTGATGGGTCGCGCAGGTCACCGAAGATTACCTCAATCTGCGAGAGCAGCTCCTTGGGAAGTTGGGCCAGCAAGCCCATGTCTGCTCTTGAGTTATATCTTACAAAAGCTCGTAGCTCGTAGCCGGTAGCTCGTAGCGCCTTTGAAAGATTTGATCCTATAAATCCGGCTGCACCTGTTAATAAAATTTTGGTTGTCATTAAACTCCTTTAAAGATTGAACCGCGATACCCTAAAGGGCACCCCCGTCAAGCGAGGGCAGGCAGGCGACACGAAGACGCGAAGAAATTTAAGGTTTGGTTTTGTATAAGTTATGTAGTTTTATTATAAATGAGTATATGGTTGACTAGGATTAGAGATTGAACCGCGAATACCCTTGATTTTTCAAATCGGGCACCTTCGGGAAGAAAAGAAAGGCGCGAGGAAAAGACACGAAGATCATTAAGGTTTAGTTTGCGGTAGGTTAGGTGAATTATTAATATCGGTCAGTGGTTATTTTTGTCTTTTCTTTTTTAAAAACCTTTGCGCCTTTGCGGCTTTGTGGTTCATTTTTTTCTTTTACTACAAGCTACCCGCTACCAGCTACGAGCTACCAGCTAGATGCTACTCAGTAAATACCGGATGCGTTGAACCAAATCCCCAGGGGCTAGGACAGCCACAGTTTTAACGCCCGGCTGGAAGTGCTTGATGTTGTAAATGGTGAGGTACTGGCATTGATGGCTGAGGGCTGCTGCCAGGATGGGTAGGTCTTTGGGGTCGGCTGCTCCTGCAAGGGCTGCGACTTCCTCTTCTGTTGGATTGGGGACGACCTCCAGGCAACGGCTGACAAGCATGCGAAATGGGGTGAGCGCGGTTGGTAGTTTCTGCTCGAGGTTGCGCTCGACTTCGGTGATAACCTGCTGGCTGGTG
>DOEX01000066.1 GCA_003532515.1 Anaerolineaceae bacterium
TTGACAATGTCACATTAACAATTTAGCTTGTTCAGCACATTAACAAAATAGCGATTCTGTGGCATAACATAGCAGTATGGTCAAGAAGCCAACTCAAAGAAATGAAATTGCCGATTGGGGCATACCGTTAGAAGAAGTACCAACCCTTGGCGAGCGATTGTCCAAATATTATGAGCGGTTCAGAGGACAACTGCGTACCCGAACCAGAGATACGAGTGAATACGGCTACAAATATATCAGTTGCCTCCTACGCATGGAAACCGGCCGAAATCTGGCGAATATTGGACGAAAGACAAAAGTGTCAGGTCAAAACTTGCAGCATTTCATCAGTAATTCACCCTGGTCAGGGAGGTCTCTAATTGAAGCCATTCAAGATGAGATCAAAGTTCACCCTGCCTTTCAGCAAGCTATCTTGGTTTTAGATGAAAGTGCGGAAGAAAAAGCTGGGCCCGAAAGTGCAGGGGCAGGGCGTCAACATAATGGGCGGCTTGGGAAGATCGAAATGAGTCAGGTGGGTGTGTTTTTGTCCCTGGTAACGCCAGATGTCAACACCTGGATTGATGGCGAGTTGTACATCCCAAAGCATTGGTTCGAAGAAAGACATGCAGAAAAGCGGAAGGCGATTGGCATTCCGGGTGAGCGCACTTTTCAGAAAAAGCCGGAATTGGGCTGGCAAATGATCCAAAAGGCGCAGGCAAGAGAAATACCATTTCAGGCAGTGGTTATGGATGATCTGTATGGGCGGAATAGCATACTGCGTCAGCAATTGGATAAAGCGCATATTGAGTATTACGGCGATGTTCCCGTCGACACCCAAGTTTATCTCACCCAGCCAGAAGTGGTTTACCCGCTGACCAAGCGGGGAAAACCGTCTAAGAACCCTAAAATTGTGGGGGCGAAGGCCTATCAAGTACGGACCCTTGGACGAGACCCAACTCTCCAATGGCAAACCATTCGTTTGCGCCCAAATGAACGTGGCTATTTGGAGGCAAAGTTCGCCCGTCGTCGGGTATGGGTAGTCTACGGCACTCAGATCCGCCAAGAATGGCTTTTGATCCGCCAAGATGCAGTTCAGATCACCTATGTCCTCAGCAATGCAACTGAGGGCACCCCTTTGGAGACGATGGCCTGGCGCAAAACCCATCGCTACTTGATCGAACGAAGTAATCAGGATGAGAAAGGTGAGCTGGGCTGGGACGAATTCCAAACCCGTAAATTTCGCGCCTGGGAACACCAATTGGCGATGACCATTTTAGCCGCATGGTTTATTGCAGAAACTCGCCTGGATTGGATAAAACGCTTTACTCAAGACCCCGCTTTACTCGCCAAGTATGAAGTCGAAGTCCTGCCTCAATTATCAGTTGGTAATGTACGTGAACTGCTTCGGGCAGCCATGCCTTTGCCTCAACTATCTCCTTATGAGGCTGCCCAACTTGTCATGACGCATTTGGTCAACAGAACTCGTTCTCGCAAGTCTCGCCTGAAAAAGGCGAAAGGTAACGAAGATACCTTAATGTGACATTGTCAAATTACTTATTGGGCAAAATGATCGGGTAAAAGTTATCCGAAATCGGATTGGTTCTTTTCGCGAGTATCAAATCTTCTAAAAAAATGTCCACTTTACTTATTAAAAACACAACCGTATTGGTAACTATGGATGACCACCGACGGGAAATTCCCGGAGGTGGTTTGTTTTCTCGGGACGGGTTCATTGAGCAGGTTGGTCCGACTGAGGATTTGCCGGCCGAAGCCGATGAAGTTCTTGATCTGGAAGGGTATATTGTCCTCCCGGGTTTGATCAATACCCACCATCATTTTTACCAGACCCTGACCCGAGCCGTTCCAGAAGCGCAGGATGTCAACCTGTTTAACTGGTTGAAGACCCTGTACCCGATCTGGGCAGGAATGACCCCTGAAGATATCCGGATATCCACACGGACAGCGCTGACAGAGTTGGCGCTGTCTGGTTGTACCACAGCAGCGGATCATCTTTATCTGTTCCCCAACGGATCCAAACTGGACGATGAGATTGAAGCGGCAAGCGAAGTGGGTTTACGGCTGCATGCCACCCGTGGTTCGATGAGCCTGGGGCAGAGCAAAGGCGGCCTTCCCCCTGATTCCGTTGTGGATACAGAAGAACACATTCTGAAAGACAGCCAGCGGTTAATTGAGGCTTTCCATGATCCGGAGCCTGGTTCGATGCTGCAAATTGTTCTTGCGCCCTGCTCGCCATTCAGTGTTACAGGCGATCTGATGCGTGAAAGCGCGGCTTTAGCCCGGCAGTATGGGGTATTCTTGCATACCCATCTCGCCGAAACCAAAGATGAGGAAGTTTTTTGCCTCGAAAAATTTGGATACCGCCCGCTGGCTTATATGCAATCCCTGAACTGGGTGGGGAATGATGTCTGGTTCGCGCATTCCGTACACATTAATGCGGATGAAATCAAGGTGTATGCTCATCACGGGTGTGGAGTCGCGCATTGTCCAGGCTCGAATATGCGTCTGGCCTCCGGGATTGCGCCAATTTCGGATTATCTCAAGGCCGGCGTCAAAGTTGGCCTGGGTGTTGATGGGTCGGCCAGTAACGACAGCTCGAATTTGCTGGCTGAGGCACGGCTGGGAATGTTGTTGGGCCGTGTGCGGGCAGGATTGATGGGTGCCTCTTTGTCCAATGAGGAGGCTCCGGCATTATTGACCGCGCGCCAACTTCTGGAAATTGCCACGAGAGGCAGCGCCAGTGTGTTGGGCAGGAAAGACCTTGGTTCGCTGGAACCGGGTAAATGCGCTGACCTGATAG
>DOEX01000211.1 GCA_003532515.1 Anaerolineaceae bacterium
AGGTTCGAGCCCTGTTCTGCCCATTTTTTGTTTAAGTTTACACTCATCCGAAAGCATCAAAAACATCTCCGTTTATTTTCATTTCCTCGTCTATCAGGTTGGTTTCCTGAAAATCTTCAATGCTTTGTGCAGTTTTTCCACGCTGACAGTAGGAACGATATTCACACCAGGCACATTTGCGTTCATCCGGGGTCAAGACGAATTCTTCCTCAGCAAGGCTATGGATCAATGCCATAGAATTTGTAATTTCAAGTTCATATTTTTGCCATTCAGCCTGCGTGCTTTTAATTTCAATAGTCTGGTCAGGAAAATTTGCTTCCCAATAAATCAAAGTTAAGTCATCGAGGAATTTTTCACCCGCGTCCCTTCCATAGACCCGGGAGATGACGAGCGGATAAACCTTGCTTTGGATTTGTTTCTGCAGGGTTGGGAGCTTGGGTAATTGCCGGGAAGTTTTCCAGTCGTAAACTTTTACTAATCCACCATTGAGTTGTAACAGGTCGACCTTGGCACTCAAGGGATGACCTGAGACGGTTGTAGTGTAAAGAATCTCAGGGTAAAGAGTTCCTTCCAGGTGGGCCATTTGGCTAGAAAGAAAGGTAATGAACCAAGCTTCTATTCTGGGGTCAGGGTCTGCTTGGGCAACATTTTGTAATAAGGCAGGATCAAATCCGAGGAAATACTGGTGAATAATGCGGTGAAAGCGCACACCAGCATCTCTATCCTGCACATGCTGCTGGTCGCTGACAAGTTGTGCCGGCCATACCAGTTTCCTGACATAACGAAGGTAGAAACGCCGACGACAGTAATCAAAAGTTTGCAAATTGCTTTGAGTGAAGGTGAAATCTGGGGAAATAAGGTCAGCCATTGTTGTTTACCAAACCCGAAAGATATAGAAAAGGCAAGGAAGCTCGTTGATTGTTATTTGTTCCAGTGTTCCAGCTGACTGTGAGAGATTTCTTTGCGCGGGTTATACCCACATAAAAAAGGCGCAGACGTTCACGGGCAACATCATCGCGGGCGTTTTGTTTGTCATACGAACGCAGCATAATCCCACCTTCGTGCTCAATCCGCATCGCTTCCAGGTCATACAGAAGTTCCGCTTCCAGGTTGCGCCTGCCAGCAATGAACCATTTTTCTGATGCATAGCCTTCACCTTCCGCGCCCCCCGGATAATCATAATTGTTAGCAGAACTTAAGAAGACCTTATCCCACTCCAATCCTTTGGATTTATGCGCTGTTGCTACAATCACTTTTCCGCGATAATTCTCGGGGTCGAAACCATCTTCCTTCTGGCTGAACGTGGCAAAGCCGCGATTGTTCTTGGAAATTCCAATCAATTCTTTCATCATATCCAATTCAGACCAATGTGGGTTGTTCTCCATGAGCGATTTGATGAATCCTGATAGTTTGTGGATGATGGCTAATTCAGAATTGTCAAGTATCAGATCCTGGGCAAACACCAGCACCAGTTGATCCAGCGGTAAGATCATGGCGGCGTGCCACCGCTTAACTGCCTGTCGGAAAGTTTTCAACATTTCCAATGATCCTGGATTCAATTCCTCGTCTTCCATCTCTTGCAGCCAGTTAATTTGATCTGGATAAAGGTAATCTTCCGTGTTTTCCAACGTACGGATGAGCTTGCTGGTTGATTTTTGTAATCGGTACAGGTCAGGATTATCCTGGTAATGACGATAGAAAACTTCGAAACAGCGTGCTAAATGACCCGGATTCAATGGGTCAAAGAGCGATTTCAGGATCAGGACGATTGCACCAGCAGAAAGTCGGGTCGGCTCGGGAACTTTCATCAAAGCATCACTCACTTCAATTTTCTCTGCCTTCAGAAAATTGACGATCTCTGAAGCTCGTTTGTTGAGGAAAGTGAGGATCGCAACAGTGCTATCCGGGTGGTCTTTCAGCCAGACCTTGACCTCTTTGCCCAGAAAAACCAACTCCTGGTCAGAGGTCATCGTGCGATTGACGATGCTGATGTTGTCAGGGATATCCTGGGGATTCACCTGGGGATCTCCAGGAGGAGTTGGCTGAATAAAGGGTGGGGATAAGGCGTCTCTGATGGCGAAATTGGGATGCGAGGTCTGTACCCAGTCGATCAGGGCATTGGCAAGGTCGATGATGCCTTGTGTCGATCGACCAGAAACGGGCAAATCCACAGAGCGGACATCCTCACGCTGAACAAACGTTTTAAGTAAGTTAGGGTCAGCCGTTGTGAAGCTTTCGTAGATTGCCTGGTTGGGGTCTCCAACTCGCACCCAATTGCCATCCTCTCCAACCAAGGTCGTAAGAATCTCTTGCTGCAGCTTGCTGGAATCCTGGGACTCGTCCTCGAGGATAAAAGGCCAGCGATAATGCAGTTGTTTGTGAAGATCCGGATCAAGGTGCAAACATTCCAGGGCATATCGAATGAGGTCATCAAAATCAATTGATCCACGGTAATTCAAAGCAGCCTGGTAACCGCGATAGATTCCAAGACAGATGGACATCAGGGGGTTAGTGTCGGGCTCAGAAAGCCACTCTTCAAGTTGGCTGATCTTGATCTGTTTGTCTTTAACCGTCTTAATCCAGTTTCTAGCAAGGTTTAAGAGAAAGTCCGGTAAATCGGTCTTGATGATGCCTTCCCGCTTTTTTTCGTTAATCTCTTCACTGATCAGACTGGTCAGAAAGTCAAAATGGTTCTCGAGAGCTTGCGCAACCAGATCTTTCATGATCTCGTTGGATTCAGATTCATCGATGATGCCAAATTCATTGGAAAGACCAACCAACTCAGGTCGTTCGTGAATAATATCGTTGGCAAGACCATGCAACGTTCGAACTCGATAACCGAACCCTTCGATCAGCCCGTTTGCGCGCAGCTGTTCTCCAATACGGTTTGAGAAATTATCTGCAGCGGAATTCGAGAAAGTGACTACCAGTATCTCCTGATCAGGTTCCAATTCAGTTGAAAGGATCAACTTAACTGCAAGGTGAGAGAGTGTCCAGGTCTTGCCGCTGCCAGGAACCGCCGAAATACCCATCAAACCAGCATGATAGGTCATAATCTCTTCCTGGGAGGGTCGCAGACGGGCTTTATCGCTCATTTTGACTCCGGATGGCCTTGCGGAAGAGGTTTTGGAAAAGTGTCAGGAGTTGACCCCGTTCTTCCACTCCGACTTCGTTGTAATCAGAAGTGAAAGCAAACACCTTCTCCTTGCAACGCAAGAGCAAGCCACTGAGCGTACGCTGCAGATTCGCTTGATTGTAGGCAGTTTCATCATCGGCAGTCCATTGTTTGCCCTCTTGCCAGTTCCGGCTGAGGACAATCGGATGAGTGAGAGGCTGCTCCAGGCGCTCGTACCAGCCTTTGCTGCCAATGTTGAGCCAAAATTGGTAGTCCACTGGCTCATTTCGCATCAGGTAGCTCATCACTGGAGCGATCAAGATGTCATAGTCAATCTGGCTATCCCAATCTGAAAGGTATAGAGCTGAAATCAAACCTGAGTCTATTGCTTCGATAAAGGCTAAGGATGCTAGATTTTGATCCACGTGCAATCTTTGATCCAGTGAAAGCGAAAACTTCTGGAAGGATTCCATCAACACTGCCGTGCTTGTGCCTGCCTGGACCTTACCTTCAAATTGAAAACCAGGCTGCGAAAGTACTTCACCAAAGAGACGGCTCAGGAAGCTATCGAGGGGTTCATTCGAGTCAGTTGAAAGCAACCATTCGCGTAATACCTTGTATCTCTCAATCAATTCTGATGGAATCCTTTCGGAGATTACTGGCTCAGGAAGCGAATTGAGATAAGGATTTAGCTGATCGAAACTGCCTAGAATCAGATGAGCACGGTTCAGGTCCAACCCAGCGATTGAATTGGTAAGCGCTACAGCAGTGTCGAGGAAACTTACAGGCATTTTCCAAACAGGATGGGCAAATTTGCTGAGTAGTACCAACGTCTTGATCACGCTGTCTTGCAAGAGAGATGAAGATGGTTTTTGAATGCTCACCTTTAGACCCAGCGATTCTAAATTGTGTGTCAAAGAGAAACGCAAACTGTCGGAGACATAGGGTGCCAGAATGGCGATCTTTTTGTCTTTTCCACCGGGGTTCGCTCTAATTTCTCCAATTTGCACGATCAATTCTTCAAGCAGTTCTGGAAAAAAGCGCAGGCGTTTGGCAGGGAAACCAATGGTCTGCCTGATCAGAACCTGGCTGGGCTGGCAACTTCGAATATCCTGGAAACAGTTGCGAAGCTCCTGTAAAGGTGCAGAGCTGACAAAATTAGCTGTTGTGACCAAGGAATACTGGCAATGCTTTGCAAGAGTTAATGATGAAAGCGGGTCTGCACCTAAAAAGCTGCGGTAGCCAGCCTGGTCATCATGGATGATCAGTGCACTTTTTAACCCCGGGAGCCATTGCGAAACAATATCGTGCACATAGGGCGGGTCTTCTTCAGCATTGTCGTAAATCAAATGAGCAAACTGGTTGGAAATGTACTTTTGGAACGTCTGATTGGGCCAAAGAAACTGGCAGAACAATTCCACCTGTAAAGAATAATCCACGAGATTGTTAGCCAGGCAATAGTCACGAAACTGGTTAACAGCTTCCTGGACATCCTTGAAAACGTTCTGGCGCGAGGCATCCCCAATGAATGCAGAAGAAAGACGCTGACCGATTTCTGTATGCGGAAAACCTACCAACGCGGATTTATTGAGGTTATCGATGATCTGGCTGTAGAGGCGGAAGGGCGGCAATGTGACGTTGTTGAAGCGACCCTGGTCGATCATAGGTCGAACAATTTGCGCCATATAGTATTGCGAAGTTTCGAGTGTTAGAAAGCGAGGGGCTTCGTATGGGTGTTTGAAAACCTGGTGGCTGGAAACGACAGGCCAAAACAGGCTGATCATCCTGCGCACCAGGCTGCTCATGGTCTGGATACTGACGCGTTCGCCTTCAGAAAGGTTCATCTCCCGAAGCAGTAGGTGGTACGGTTCAGCCAGGCTGCGTTGGGGCACCAAAACGAGTGCAGAACCCTGGTTTGCGGTTGTAAGGATGTTCTGAAGGCGAAGAAGTGCGGCATTGGTCTTGCCGGAGGAGGCTGGACCACTAAAAAAAATGGAGGGATGGTCAAATAAATCAGCCGCCTGTTGCTGACTATTTGTTGGAATCTGAGCTGATCTATCCTTCATATTGATTGAATTATAACGGCTGAATTCTACAAAGCTGAATTCGTAGTTTTATTGAAGGAAAATTTTTTTACCGGCCTTTTCAATCATATTCATGGTTATAATCCTCTTGTCAGATAAACCAGGAGAGAAACCATGCCATCATCACTCAGTCCATTTTTTAATGCCAGGGGAGTCGCAGTCTTAGGTGCATCCACCAACCCAAAGAAGCTAAGCTATGGAATCCTTGAAAACCTACTCACCAACGGTTACCAGGGAGATGTTTATCCAGTCAACCCGAACGCTG
>DOEX01000090.1 GCA_003532515.1 Anaerolineaceae bacterium
TGGTCTATCAAAATGCCAGTTACGCAGGAGCATTTGCCGACGAAAGCTTACGTACCTATGCCAGTAATACAGGTCTGAACATGGACGAATTTGAAAGCTGTCTCCAAAGCGACCGCCAGGTGGAAATTATTGCCGAAGGAAGACAATATGCTCAAATGTTGGGTGTAAATGCTACGCCCACATTTGCTGTAAACGGCGAGTTGGTCTATCAAAATGAGTTAAGAGATGCCGTAGATGCCGCCCTGGCTGAAGCTGGCAACTAACGAAGAACCAGTAGAAGAATTATTTAATCATACGGAAGGATGTTAATCCTTCCGTTTTTTTTCCTTATTTTTTGGGCACCCTTGCACTTTTATTCTATTTGCACAATACAACTGCAATGGGATGAAATCTGCAATCCGTCTGCAGATAAATATTCAAAGTGGGAAAATCAATAAGTAATGCCCAGGGCATTTAGGATCAAAACGAACACCACTGCCAGGAACAAGGCAGGTAAAAAGCTGCCTGTGCGAATTTTTTTGATTTGAAGCAAGTTACTAATGGCAATACCAACCAAAATGATTCCGCCGGTTGCGGTCATTTCCGCGATCACAGCCTCACCAAACCCCTGCCCAATCCAGCCTGCCAACAAACTGATGGCACCCTGGTAGACCAGCACTATAAAAGCTGAAAACACAACGCCTACACCCAGGGTCGAGGCGAAAGCGATCGATGCAATTCCATCTAAGAGTGATTTAATCGCGAGCATCTGGAAATCCCCGCTAATGCCGTCCTGGATCGAGCCTAAAATTGCCATTGGTCCAATAACAAACAGAAGCGATGCTGAGACAAACCCGGTGACAAACCTCTGGGATTCACCAGTCAGGTTAGGTTTCCAGGAAGCCAATTTCTTCTGGATATTTTCTCCCAAGCTATTCAGACCTTCTTCAATTTTTAGTAATTCCCCGAAGATTGTGCCTAACACCAGTGAAAATAGCGGGATGAGTAAATTTTGGGTTTGCCCAAAAATAAAGATTCCATAAGCAAGAGTAAAAAGACCTAATGCTGAAATCAGCGTTTGCCGTGTTTTTTCGGGTATGCGGTTACCTGCTAACAGCCCGATCAGGCTGCCAACGATGATTGCAGCAACGTTGATAAGAGTTCCAGTCACGTAAATTCAATCCCCGTGTTGGTGAGAATTTTTCAATATGAGGAGAAAACACAAACTGCTCAAGCGGTTCAAATATTGTCGCGCGTTGGGGGCTTCAACCCCCAGGCTATCGTAACCGGCGTTCAACTCGCGTTCAGACCGACGAATAATCGTCCTGGTAATGTCCAGGACACCAGTTGTTTTGCTTTCGCCAGGAAAGATAAATCGATTTGGTAACTCAACTTGACTTTGCAGAGCTTCAAGAACGCTTTCCAGTTCAACCAACTCGACAGCAAAAAATCCAGGGTCCTCTGGCCTCATTTTTTCAGTATTAATTCGAGCTGTAAAACTCATCAGGTGAGATAAATTCTGCTGGCATTTTCGTAATAATTCAACGTCATCGCCATCCAGTAAAAAGGCTTTTGCAAGGCTTAATGCCGCACTGGCTTCGTCAATTGCGCCTAGAAGCTGGATGCGTGGATCACTCTTGCTAACACCATGCGCACCGATCAAATCGGTATACCCTATCGGATTTTTTGCTCTTTTCTCGTCCATGCCCGGTTCCTTTTGCCTTTGCTCAAAGGTGATTACTTATTCCACACCGGTAAGGATATACCACTTGTAGACATCATTAAACCGGTCCGCCGGATTGTAAATCGGACCAAAACTGAGGTCCTTGATTGAATCTTTCACTGCATAGTTATAGACGGGATAAAAGAGTGGCAAGGAAGGCAATTCCTCTTCGAAAAGTACCTGGAAGTTTCGATACAAGCGGGTTCGCATCTCCAGATTGGAAGTCTGGCGGGCTTGTTCCAGGTAGCTGCTGGCAGTGGTATTGGACCATTGGGAGTAATTTTGTCCATTTTCAACTTGGGACTCAGCCCAAAATTGATAGGGGTCCGGGTCGGGCGTGTCAGATAGGTCAATATCGACCAGCGCCATCTGGTAATTTCGGCTTTCCAGGCTGGCAATCAGCTGGTCGTAAGGGAGAGCGGAGATTGTTACACCAATTCCGATTTTTTCCCAATTTTGGCGCAAAATCTCAGCCAGAGCCTGATGTTCGGCATCGTCCGGGACCAAAAGGTTCAACTCGATCAGAGAACCATCACTGATAAAACGTCCGTTCTCAGCAAGGGTCAGCCCCATTCCAGCCAAAATTTGCCTAGCACCGTCGGGGTCAAAACGGTAGGCGGTTTGTTCTGGGTAATAAGCCCAGTTGCCTGGCATGATCGGTCCTTGAGCTAAAACACCCTGACCCTTCAGTACGTCATCAATCATCATTTGCCGGTTTATACCGGACATCAAGGCTTTTCGGAATTCTGGATTTTGCAAAATTGGGGCATTGGCGTTACGTAAGTTGAGAAAGACGATGCTCAGCTTGGGTTGGCGGCTTGAGTATAAATTTAGACCGGTTTGGTTGAGAACAGTTTCGAGGTCGTCATTGCGAATTTTGGAAAGCCCATCCACTCCACCTTCCAGGTAGGCATCCAGTGCACTTTTTTCATCAGGATAATAACGGAAGTGGATTTCGTCAACAAAGGGTTTACCTTTGAAATAGTATTCATAAGAAACCAGGTTAACTCCGGTGATTGCGCCATTTTCAGTTTCGAGGGAATCGAAACGATATGGACCAGAACCTATTGGTGCAAGATTAAAGGGATGGTCAACCAGCTGATCAACGCCCAGGTTTCCCAGCAAATGGGCTGGTAAGATCTGAAAACTCAAATAGTCCATAAATGGAGCAAAAGCGGCAGGAAGTGAAAATTCGAGGGCAGAGTCGGAGATCGCATTGACACTAATCTTGCTCCAAAATTCCTGCAAATTTGCTGGAATCAGGGTACTCTGGCTCTGCAAGAGCGAGATGGTGTAGATTGCATCCTGGGTGGTGACGGGCGTGCCATCATGCCAGACAGCGTCTGTTCGCATATTGATTGAATAGACAGCGCCATCCGCAGAAACACTCCAACTCTGAGCCAGATCGCCTACAGGCAGACCTGAGGAATCGAAACGGATCAGGCTGCTGAAAAGCAAACGGTTGATAT
Organism: Anaerolineaceae bacterium; assembly: GCA_003532515.1. Lineage (GTDB taxonomy): Bacteria > Chloroflexota > Anaerolineae > Anaerolineales > Anaerolineaceae > Mesolinea. The sequence goes on from DOEX01000090.1 coordinate 3,172, forward strand.
CACGATCAAGCTGGTTAAAGTGATCGAGCACCGGGTTTAGCCGCATAAAAGAGCCAATTAAAGCTTCCGTGTAACTCCCGCCACTGATTGGATTGGGGGTTACATCTACTTCTACTTGGGGGGTTCGTTGTTG
>DOEX01000029.1 GCA_003532515.1 Anaerolineaceae bacterium
TACTTGCGCAATCATGCAGATGAAATTGTTTCTGCAGCTTCCCTGGGTGCCATCGAATCCAATGTGGACAAGCTGGTTGCCCAAAGAATGAAAACCCGCGGTGTCAGTTGGAGTCTTGCTGGAATGATAGCCATGCTGGCCCTGCTGAGGCACCAGGAGGAGTTGTATGAACATAGCTTCCCGTATCAGAATAAGCGTCCGAAACAAAACCCTCAAACAAAAAAGAATAAAAAAGGAGATCCGGGAACCGTCCATGCAGCCAGTTTTCCAGTGTTGAAGTCAGGGAAAATGTCCGCTCCTTATGCCAGTTTATTCAAGGCTATAATCAATGATGATCTTCCTCTTTCGTCCTAATCACGGACATTTGAAACAGATACGTATTATTTTGCGTATTATTGGTAGAGCAACATGATAATGTCCTAAAGTAGCAAAATAGAGATTTCCTAATTAATAATCCAGTAGAGTAGGTCTCAGCTCGGTTTCTTTAAAACCAGATGGTATCCAATCGCAGCGGGGTTTTTTGCAGACTTGGGTGATTTTAGATATCCGCTGCCAATAAGTGGTTTCATCAGCGAGACCATACCCTCAATAAGAATCAATAGTCCTCGAGCGAGCCACCTTGATATGCGCGAGAGTTTGGGCAGCACCCAGAAGCGTAGGTTGCGCAACGCTTCCCCAACAAAAAATATCGGGTCATAGTAACCTTCGAGCAGTGCAATCTCAAATCCGTGCTGGCAAGCCATTTCTTCGAGTGAGTAGTGGGTAAACCTTTGGAAATCGATCGGTGCTTGATGTATTTTTATCATGAACGGAATGGCGATCACTAATGAGCCGCCGGGTTTGAGCAAGTAATATAGTGCATCGAGCAATTCGTGGCTATGATAGACATGCTCGAGTACATTCATCAGCACCAACATGTCAAAGCTGTTTTCTTTAAAAGGGACACATTCGACAAGGTCACATGCTATATCCACCTCAGGATATGGGACAATATCGACAGCGAGATAATTTCGATCAGCAAAAATTTGAGCGAAGTCACCATGCCCTGCACCGACATCGAGAATCAACGCATCTTTATTGCTCAAGCCCGAAACCTGCTCCTGCAAAAATTTCCAATTCGCCTGCCTCCACGGAGTTCCCTCATCGGGTCCGCGCTCGATGCGCTCGAAGATGTGCGCTGTTTCTGGCATCGGTGTGAAGACAGGTTTGCCTTCATGAACTCTGACTTCACGTCCATCATTGGAACAACGCCAATAATTCTCTTCTTTTATGGAGAATGGCTGTTTGCAATCTGGACAGACAAGGAGAGAGGAAAGGAGTTGGTTCATTTGTAATATATATTGAAGATGAGGGTATAAAATGCCAATAAGGGCTTTTTGATAAAAGGCGCGTCCCAGAGTCGCCTGTAGCGAGAAACTTGCTTGACTGGTGAACCGGCCTTGTAAGTGGAAGGAAGAGTGTTGCTCATGTTCTGGACGTAGCGATCCACGGGCATTAATCGTAGGTAGCCGGCGGCATCCATGCGTTCATCCAATTGACGAACTTGCCCCATCGGCTTGTCCATGTCGAAGGGCAAGAATTGGGCGAGCACGGATTTATAGGCTGTAAACTGCCAGTGACTTGCACCGAGATAAGCGGGGAGATTTTTATAGGTGACACGGTAGTCAGTGGTTTCACTGTAGATTCTTTTTAACTCATCGTCAGAATAACCGAGCGTTGTGGAAAATTCATAGAACCATTCATAGGGAAGGATATCTCCCTGTTGAAGTTCAGCGTTGACCTTTGCCCACGCGATGGAGCTTTGCAAATACATTTCTGAAGTACGAAACGGACGCGCCGTGACCATACCAACGTTTGGATACGTCTCAAGTAGGTCAACGGATGCTTTCAACCAATTGGAGTAGAACAATACATCGGCGTCGGTGTAGGCAATGATCTCACCGGGTGCGCCTGCCAACATCACGTTCCACGCGCCGCCTTTGCCCATGTTCTTTTCAGAGAGGACCAAATATTGGATTCTTCCTTCCTCCTTTTCTTTGACAAGAAAGTCACGCGCTTCTACGCAAGAGCCATTATCGAAGACCATCAAGTCGAATGGTAAACCTGCATCCTTGCGCATTGACTCAAGCGAGACTTTCAGCACATCAAGAGTCTCGGTATAGAATCCACTCAAGAAGGGGATGTAGTTCAACAATGCAACTGTGATACGTTCAGGGCGGGCGACATCTCTGACGGATTTAGCGGGGTTTTGTCCTCTTCTCATCTATCATCATCTATAGTGGCTAAATAGGGCGATGTTTGTATCGAAAAAACCGCTTCACTGAAAATTCTACTATCGCTTCTCTTGTCAATTTGGACAAGCTGATCGATCATATTATTAACCTCAATCTCGTTTTTGAAATCAAGAGCTCTTGTTTCTGGTTCAACAAAGATTCTTTTAACATTTTTAGTAGGAACATGTCTGCAACCTTAGTTTAATTGTAATAGATAGTTTTCAGACAGTCAAAATCAATGCACTGGGACAGTTGGATTGTCAGTTATTGCTGCATGGGCAGACACTGCCCTCAAGAGGGTGATTCCCAAGGGTCTGCCTCTACGGGGCTTATTGCCAGATTGAAAGATGTATTGGTTTAGACATAATTGGTTTTCCCATAGCCAAGTGCCGCGTTCTTGCGCTGCCAGTACTTGTGAAAGCTGCGCTTGCCAATTAGCGGCAAGGAGGTTAGTTTGCTGCTCCATTTCTCGTAAAAGGCGGTTTCTTCTGCCGTCGCACGAAGGCTAAGCTCCATCCGAGTCTGTTGATCAGCGTTCTCGGCAGAAGTCAGCCAGGCTGCTTCAAGGTTGTTTCGCTCCGTATAGAATTCTTCGGGCAGGATGCGCCCAATAGCCAGTCGGTGGAAAGTTTCGTGTTTCAGCCAGTAGGCTTCAGCGTTGGGATCATCAGCAGCAAAAACCGGGGCAGCAGGCGCAGAGCCGAACAGCCAGGGCTTGAACAGGGAAATGCAGGGGGTGGAACTGCCAGTCAGCCAGACCCAGATCTGATCACCGAGTTCAACGATCATGCTGGCGGTGGTATGGTCGCCGACCAATCCTCCGGCGTGCATGCAGGGGCTGGCAACGCTGCCCTGAGCCAAAGGGTTTTTCAGGTCCGCACGGTGCGTTCGCAGGATGTTCATCAAGTCTGCAGAATTTTGCGTAGTCGCCAGGCAGGAGCCTGTTTGTTCCAGGCGGTCGGCTGAACCGGAAAAGTGCGAATAGAGCGGCTCAAGGTGGGTTTTCTTGAAATCGTAAGTCTTGCCTCCGCTGTAGGCATCTCCGTCTGCTTTGATTGTCAGGCGGTTGGAGATGCTCGCCCGTTCCATTTGCTTATAGACCCACTCCTTCCCGGCGGTCTCGAGCACAAACAGGTGTTCACGGTCCATGATCAGAAAAGAATTGTCGTAAAAGAATTGGTGATCAAAGCCGCAGTTCCCACCCTGCCCGTGTTCTTCCAGCAGGCGGATGATCACATCGCGAGCTTCCCGGGCGCTGTTGCCGCGCTCCAAACCGAGCCGCAGCAGGTCCATCCCGGTCAGGCCGGTTTTGGCGTATTTCCCCCTGGTAAAAACAGCTTCATTACCAATGCACACCCCAAACTCATTCACGCCCATCTCGCCGCCCCAGAGCCAGGTCGGTCGCGAAAGCAGCAGCGAATGGGTATGAGCTGCCTGGTCGATGCTGATGTATGTCGTTTTAAGAAGCGAGCCGGCAGAATGATCCGCAGCGGGGTAAAACTCAGCCACCTGGGGTTCGTTGGGAGATCGGTCACTGTTCTTGGCGAAGTAAGCTTTTCCGGTGGTAAGCAACCCAATTGTGTCGCACATATGCACTCCATTTAATTGATTGACTATGTTTATCTTACCTCAATAATCTGTCTGTCGGCTGTTCTCTTGCTTTCGAATAAACTGCCGGTGTAGCGGTTTGCTGAGACTTGGCAGGAATGATGTAAAATTACATAAGAGTATCTTACCAACACAACCACACACGAAAGGAATTCCCATGTACCAGAAACTAATTCTTATAGGCAATCTTGGCAGAGACCCGGAGATGCGCTATACCCCTGACGGCAAGGCTGTCACCAATTTTTCCGTGGCGACCAGCCGCAAATATAACGACAAAGATGAGACCACCTGGTTCACCGTTTCGGTTTGGGGCAAACAGGCTGAAAGTTGCAACCAATACCTGACCAAAGGCTCAAAGGTCCTGGTGGAAGGTCGCCTGCGCCCGGATGCCAGCACTGGCGCTCCACAAGTCTTCCAAAAGAAAGATGGCAGTTGGGGCAGCAAATTTGAGGTTTACGCCGATACTGTTCGATTCCTCTCCACCCGCAGTGAAAGCACTGCTGAGGTCAGTGATACGGTCGATGACGACGATATCCCGTTCTAGCCATGGCTGAACCTCAAAAAATTCCGTTTATAGTCCCGGATGATCTCGAGCCGCGGTACATAAACACTGCCTATATTACCCATACTCCCCACGAGTTCATCCTCGATTTCGCTACGATGATGCCGGGTTTGAAAAGCCTCAAGCTCAATACCCGCCTGATCCTTTCGCCGTTGACGATGAAACTCTTCCAGAGGGCGATCAACGAGAACATCGCTCGTTACGAGTCGAATTTTGGCGAGATCCGCATCCCACGCGGGCATACCCTGGCGGACGAGCTTTTCCGTGACAAAGGTGGTCAGAATCCACCGGAAGAAACGAAATGACTGACCAACTCGATTTGATATGTGAACAAATTCGGCATGAGTTTGACCAGAAAACAGCTCTGCGTGATGCAGCCCTCAAACAGGCGCGTGAACTGATCCGCCACGCTTCCCTGGCGATCCGGGCAATCCACCGGGAGGACCAGGATGAAGCACAGTCTGAGCTCGATAAGGCACGTGAACTGGCGAAAGTCCTGACCACCACTCTTCGCAGCGAGCATCCCGACCTTTTTTTTGCAGGATACACGCAGGATGCTCTCAAGGAATACTGTGAAGCCTGCCTGACGGTGGCAATGATCAAAGGGGAAGTTTTGCCCACCCCCCAGGAGTTGGACGCAGAGCCGCCTGCCTACCTGAACGGACTCACCGAGACCCTCGGCGAGCTGCGCCGGCGCTGCCTGGA
>DOEX01000268.1 GCA_003532515.1 Anaerolineaceae bacterium
ACGGTGTAATCGACTTCGTCTTCTGAGCCTTCAGCAATGGCTTTATCGAAATTTTCGATTGCTTTCAGGTGTGCCAGTGCCAGATCCCAGACATGCAAGTAATCCCGAATACCCGAACCATCACGAGTTGGCCAATCAATTCCAGTTAAATTAAACATTGGCTCTCGCCCCATGGAAACTTCCACCAGTTTGCCAATTAAATGGCTGGGATGTTGGATGTGCAAGCCAGTCCGCATCTGCGGGTCAGAGCCAATCGGGTTAAAATAGCGCAGCGCTATGCCTTGCATACCATAGGCAGAGCAAAAGTCTTTCAGTACCATTTCCATCATGAATTTGGTGCGGGAATAGGGACTCAGAGGTCGCAGGGGAGCATCCTCAGTCACCATAAAACCAGGAACAACATCATATACCGCAGCTGACGAACTGAAAACCACTTTGGGGTAACCAAGGTCAGCCAGGGCTTTAAAAAACTCCATCGATTTGACCACATTCTCACGATAGTAATCGTAAGGGCGTGAGACGGATTCAGGCACCACAATCAGGGCAGCACAATGTATCGTCCCTTGTATGTCTGGATGGTCCGAGAACACTCTCCGTACCATAGCGCGGTCAGAGATATCTGCTTCGTAGAAAATGCGATCTCTGGTGAATTCTCGTCTTCCGGTTACCAGTGAATCAAGAATGATCGGGGTATGCCCGTGATCGAGCAAAACCGAAGCAATCGTACTGCCGATATAGCCTGCTCCACCTGTGATCAGAACTTTCATAGGACCTCTCAGTTTTTCTTCTTATTGTACTCCATTGGGTTGCTGGCGGTCACTTCCCTGACTGTAAGTAAGATGGAGAGCCCGATTACAAGGAAGGCAAGAATGGAGCCGATACCCCAATATTGACCGGCCTGCTCAGCTGCCAACTCTGCCATACCCTTACTTACATAGAAATTATAGGCATTATAAGAAATTGCTCCAAACACAAACGGACCCACAAAGGTTGAAGTGCGCCCGGCGACTGAGAGGAAACCGTAAAATTCGGTGGTTTTACTTTCTGGCGCCAGCTGGCTCACCATGGTGCGGCTGACTGCCTGGGCTCCAGAGAGGGAAAAACCAGCAAATGCTCCAACAACAAAGAAACCAATCATATCTTTAACAAGATAGAGACCGGCCAAAGCGGCGATCAGGATCAGCAAAGAAACAATTATTGCGCGTTTGCTGCTCTTGGTGTCAGATACCTTGCCAAAAACCAATGCTCCAATGGCACCAGTGATATGAATGATGATCACAAAAATGATCAATTGCACCTGGTTGAGTCCAAAAAGAGTGCCGCCAATAATGGCAGCGAAATCCATCAGCATCATGATTCCATCGTTGTAAATAAGAAAAGCAACCATGTAGCGCAGAAATTCTTTATATTTTCTAATTTCTTTAAATGTGTTCAAAAGATGCCTGAACGAAACCGAAAACAAAGTCTCGCCTTCGGGAATTGGAACCACCGGGCTCAGCTCTTTGACCTTGAAAAATGTAGGTAAAGAAGACAGCGCAAACACGAAAGCGGTCAACAAAAAGGTGTAAGGGATAAACTCATTGCCGATCAACTGCATCGGGACTACTGCGATCAGCAGCGTCGCGATACCGCCCAACATGCCAAACGCCCAACCTTTACCTGATATGTAGCCGATTGTTTCCGGGGTGGAAACATCCACCAGAAGCGCATCATAGAAAACCTGGGCACCCCGGTATCCAATTTCTGCCAAAATGAAGAAAACCATTCCCATCACCACGTCGCCTGGACCGACGAAGAAGAGTAGCGCCGTGAAAGTGACTGAAATGGCAGTGAACAGGAAGAGGAAACGTTTTTTCGAGCGTGAGGAGTCAGCAATAGCGCCCAGTATCGGCGAAATCAGAGCCACTGCGATGGCGGCAATGCCTACTGACCAACCCCACAAACGGGTACCTTCTGCGCCACCTACAACAACGTTCTTGAAGTAGGCAGAATAAACTGCCAGCAGGATCACAGCAGCATAAGCAGAGTTACCAAAGTCATAGTAATACCAGGCATGCCTGGCTTGTCGGGCTGATTTGGTATTTTCAAGTAAATCCTTTGGCATTACAGTCATGGTCTAATCCAATCTGAGAGAGAAGTTTTAATAGATTTCAAGTGCCTATTGTATCAAATTAACCCCACTGAATCGGAATGGATGTGGACTTAGCCTTTTTTTAGTTGTGCATTAATGGGAATCTGTTCTTTGGGTGAATCCTGTATTTTACAGGATCCAATCCTTGAAAACACAGGATTTCAAGACAGTTCGTCGTACTGAACCAACTACTTCGACCACTTATCGAAAGTGGTCTTTCCCCTCCACCACAAGTGTGAAACTACGACTTAGCGGCACGTTCCAGGTTATAACGAACAAGGTCTTCAATCAACTGGTAATCCAATGGCTGGATGTAAGGGATCTGAATGGTGCCTTTGCTGGTTTGGTAGTCTTTTAATCGTTCATCAAAATGAGCGATCGCTTCCGACCCTGGGTAGATGCCCAGGTGGGCTTTTTGTGCCGCAAAGTGAAAAATGTTCTTCCCATTCTTTTTGAGCGTGGGGATGCCATAGCTGATGGTCTGCTCTAGGTCTGGGTCCACCCTCAAAGCAATTTCCCGAACTTTCCGCAATAGTAACTGGACGTCCTCGGCGTAATTTTTGATGAAGTTGTCAATTTTGTTTTCCATCATTGTTCTCCTATGGAAGGTATATTGAATATACCACCCTCCCTTTTTCGACAAAATAAATTTAAGAACCTTTAATATTGAGGTGATTCACGCTTCCGTTTCCCTGCTATAATCCAAAAAAGTGAATGTAGATATTCGCTCCACCGTGATTGTTATTGCTATCATGGCTGCCATAGCTGCAGTCATTCTTGTTCTGCGCGCCCGTAACGCCATCATCATCGGAAAAAAGTTGCCTTTTTTCTATAAGAAACGTCAGCAATTTGATCTGGGTATACGCCTTATCATTGCCGCAATTGCGCTTGGATCCTTAGCTTATGCTTCCCTGCGCTGGGGTGAAGGCCTGGCCTACCGCTATTTTCCTCCGACACTGACGCCATCCCTAACCCCTACCATCACTCTTACTCCCACCATCACCCTCACCCCCACCATGACTCTCACACCGACGATCACTAACACGCCATCGGTTACAAACACACCTTCTCTGCCGGAAGAAATCCTCGATCAGTTCGAAGCTATTGGCACGCCGCAAGACGATTACCTGTTCAGCTCGATCAAATTCTCCACTGAGATCGATGATGATCTTCAACCGGTCGAACCAGCTAACGAGTTTGAAAACCCGCTGGAGGTCATTTTCGCCAGCTATAGCTATAACATGATGACTAATGGCATCCAGTGGACAGAAGTTTGGGTGCGAGATGGGCAGATCATCCAATATAATGTGGGTACCTGGCAGGGGCAAAGCGGCGGCTATGGCGTGAGCAAGCTCGAATTACCGGCCGAAGAGTGGTTGCCCGGACCATATCAGTTACAGTTCTTTATCGGCAGCGAGTGGATTATGAGTGGGCATTTTCGTGTTTTAGGCAACCCGCCAACTGCCACGCCTACCATCACACCCACGCCATCCTTGACACCCAGCAACACCCCAACCCGCACAAACACACCTATACCAAGTAATACTTCCCAACCCTAAGTAAAAGTATTCAACA
>DOEX01000095.1 GCA_003532515.1 Anaerolineaceae bacterium
TTGAAGTGCAAAAACACGGAATGGGCTTCTCGTTCATCGAACTGCTGTCCACCTGCCCCACAAACTGGGGGCTGACCCCGGTGAAAGCCCGGGACTGGTTGCGGGAATATATGATCCCACAATATCCCATAGGCGATTTCAAGGTTTCTTCGGCTGTTGAAGAATTGGTCAAAGGAGGCTAAACAATGCAATCAGAAGTAATCATCTCTGGATTTGGTGGTCAGGGCACGCTCTATGCCGGACAGGTTTATGCCTACGCAGGAATGGACGAAGGCAAACACGTCACCTGGATTCCTTCCTATGGTCCTGAAATGCGCGGTGGAACTGCAAATTGCACGGTCGTGATTTCAGATGAAGAAATCGGTTCACCCAGCGCACTGCACCCCCGTGCTGTGATTGCTCTTAACCTGCCTTCCCTGGACAAGTACGAGCCCCTGGTCGCTCCAGGTGGATTTTTGATCGTGAATGAATCGATGGTCAACCGTGAACCAACCCGCACAGACATCCATTGGCTGATGATCCCGGCAAACAACATTGCCCGTGAGCTTGGCAACGAACGAGCAGCCAACATGGTTTTACTGGGTGCGCTGGAAGCCAATATGAAAGCGTTGCCTGAAGGTGCCCTGGAACGTGCTCTGGAAGCGCATACTGCCGAAAGGTTGAAGAAATTTATTGGCTTGAACATTGAAGCCATGCATAGAGGCGCAGAATACAAAGTCGATTAATGGATAGGTACTGAAATAGAAGACCCGAAGAAAATTTCTCTCCGGGTCTTTTTTGTGCATCAAATAAGCAGTCCGTTTTGCCAGCGGAGCATATGTACAAGTATAATTTCAAGAATGAACACGGACTTTTCACCTCAGAAAGGCAAAAGCCTGGCTATCAATGGGGTTGTCGCAGCATTGCTAATCGCTGCCATCCTCTTTTTCCTGATCAGTGGGTCTATGAGGGGTCAGGGGTGGTTATCGATCGTTTTTATTGGGGTTGGACTGCTCCTCCTGGTTCCGCTCGCACTGGCGATTTACCGAATCATCACGATTTCCACCACAATCTATAGCCTGTCGCGCGACGCTCTGGAAGTAAAATGGGGCTTGCGACGCGAGCTGATTCCGATGCGTGAGATTACATGGGTACACCCTGTCAGCGATTTTGAAACTCCTCTCCCTTTGGGATTTACCCTGGTAAAGGGTTCTTATTATGTGGAAACCAGCATCAAAGGTCTGGGTAAAACCTTGTTCGTTGCCACGGCACCTGAGCAGATGGTGCTGATCAAACTTAGCGAAGCATACCTGGTTATTTCTCCGAAAGATAAACTGGCATTTACTGAAGATTACAAGCAGCTCTCACAATTGGGAAGTCTGCAATCAATTCAACCTGAATCTGAAAACCTGAGAATGCTCTGGGGACGTGTGATGGATGAGCGCGTGGCGAAGCGGCTACTCTTGGGTGGAGCAATCAGTTTTTTTGTGCTTCTCATTTCAACAGCTATCATTGTTGGTCTTCAGCAGCAAGTTGTTTGGGTAAGTATGGAAACAGTTCCGTCATCGAGGCTCTTTTTGCTGGCTCTGATTGGGCTGTTTTTCAGTATCCTGAACACCCTGATTGGGCTTTTTTTGTATCTGCAGGAGCGGGCAGGAAAAACCGTGGTTTACCTGATTTTGGGATGGTCGATATTGATCAACATTATCCTGACCATGGCAATGATATTCATGAGCGTTTAAGCAAGCAAACTCACCAAAACGGATTAGCGAATGCGGGAAGGAATTGTGGCGGAAACAAACTTGACTGACCGTGGCTATGCTATAATCGGTATTCTGATGGAGTGTCGATACACACCGTTATTATGCTATGGAAATTAAGCGCACTTTACCAACCGATCACAAGCGGTGGTTAGCGTTTGTTATGGGGTTCCTTGCCTTGAGCCTGATCTTTGCAGGCTGCAATCCTGGGGGTCGACCGTCTTCCGGTCAACCAGGGGGAGTCGAAGCCGGACTAGCATCTTTTACTGCCAGCCCAACACTTACTCCCTCTCCAACTGCCACCTCAACACCCTGGCCCACCTTTTCACTGGCTTTAGAGACCTGGCCAACCCCAGCCCCACCTCCAGCTGATAGAGTCGAATTGCCCGAAGGCACTACTGTCTGGCTATTACTGGGTGCTGAAGACGAAAAGCCAACCCGTGGACGCACTCAAGCGATCCACCTGTTGCTGGTCAACGAACGCCTGTCTAAAGCCAGCGTCATCTCCATTCCCGGTTCAACCTATCTATATCTGCCGGGACAAGGGATGGGAAGGATGAACACAGCCTGGCCACTGGGCGGGATGAAACTGGTTTACGACACCTTGGGCTACAACTTTGGTTTGCAGCCGGATCGCTATGTGGTCGCTCATGAAACGGAGTTTACCTGGCTGGTAAACGATCTGGGTGGGCTGGAGGTAAGCGTCTTGTATCCCATTCGGGATGATTGTGGAGGTTTGCCGGCTGGTTTACATAGCATGGACGGGAAAAAAACCTTGTGTTATGTATCCCACCATGCGGATGACGATGTTTTTCGTACGATCAGGCAGCAACAAGTTCTGCAATTGCTCTTTACAAAATTAG
>DOEX01000014.1:0-5239 GCA_003532515.1 Anaerolineaceae bacterium
TACCTGGATGGGCAGTTCTGCCGCACATTGATCACCCAGTCCTATGACCAGAACTCGTTACACATTACAAAAGAAGCTTCCAAAGGCAGTTTTGTGAGTCACCTGCCAGAATCCAGAAGCTGGCAATATGACATCCATAGCCTGAGTGAGCCCACGAATATCAAAGTTTACATGGATGGAGAACCGATTTCTGTCCAAAGCCATTACAACAGTAAAATCAAGACCGTAAGCGTTGAAACTGGCTTCTGCCCGAATTCCTCGAAACTGGAGATCATTCTGGAGGGAGTAAGGATCGAGCGATGTGAAACCAGCCCAGTAGAGTGCATTGAAAAGCTAATTAAGCAGGCAAAATTACCAACGATTGTCAAGCAGCAATTCATGCGCAGGCTGCCCGACCTCGCAGTCAACCCATATAGCATGTTTGATATCGCGCACACCTTCACGGAGGGCCAGTTGCTGGCAATTTACGAAAGCCTTGTACCAGCCAGCCAAATCAAACCTTCAGAGGACATATTAAGCGCTTTTGAAACAATGATGGTGGACTTAAGAAAATTGGAAGCTAACTAAGAATCGGTATCGATATCTTTTCCAGGCTTATTATCTGAGGCGTCCGATTGCTTTTCCAGCTCGGACGCTTCTTGTTCCTGTTGTTGAACATGCGGAGGCAAATCTAAAAGGCTTTCATCAAAAATTTTGCGGGGATAGCGCCGAATCTCATCGGTTGTCTGGATGACATCCCTAAAAAGCTGATCTCGGCTGATTTTCCGGATCCAACTACCCAGATCACGACCGGTTTTCACCATTTTTCCCGGACCAAGGATGATAAACGCCAATATCAAAATTAAGGCTATCTCCAACCAGCCTAAATTTAAAAATTCCATCGATTATTCCTGCGGTTTTTGGTCGCTGTCTTCCGCTTCTGTTTCTGATTTTTCTGTTTCGTTCTTGCCGCTCAAGCCATCCTTAAAGGCTTTGATGCCTGAACCAAGCTCACCGCCGATTTTCGAGATTCTACCAACCCCAAAAATCAAAAGTAATATCCCAACGATCAACAGTATCTCAAGTGGTTGCAAATTCATATAAACTCCTTATTACTCCGTCTTAGTCGGTTTGCTGGCGATTGCAGAGAGTAAAATGCTTAACAAATATAATACAAAAAGAGGCAGCATAAAAATTAACATATTAATTGGGTCGCCAGTCGGCGTTATCACCGCTGCCAAAACCGCGATAGCTACAATTGCCACCCGCCAGCCTTTGATCAGCAATTTTGGATTGACAATCCCGATTTTCGTCAAAACAAAAAAAACTAGCGGCAGTTGAAAGCTGATTCCGATCCAAAACAGAATGTTGGTTGTAAAACTGATATACGATTTCAAGCGGATACTGGTGGTTACATCCAAAATCTCCTGGAAGAATCCAAGAGAGGCTGGCAACATAACGTAAAAAGCAAAGCCAACCCCTGATAAAAATAGCAGAACCGCGAACGGAAGTGCCAGATAAATACCCTTTCGTTCTTTCGGTTTCAGTCCTTTACCCACGAAACGCAGTATTTGGTAGACAATCCAGGGCAAGGCGATGATCAGCCCGCCCAATAAGGCAACCCGCATGTAGACCGACATCGTTTCGGTTACTTCAATTGCCTGTAAATTTTGAAGACCACCGATAGGTTGGGTCAAAAAACTCAAGATAGGATTGACAAAGAAGACTGCGACAACCACACCTGCAATCAAACCCACCAAAGACCAGAGCAGCGTCTGCCTTAGTTCTTCCAGGTGAGATGAGATCGGTAATTTTTCAGTTTCGTCGGTCATAGGGCAATCTTACCTTGCCAGGTCCATGCACGCTTGTAAAAGCAAAGCCGCAGCCAAAGTCATCGCACGCTCATCAAAATTGAAACGAGGATGGTGATGTGGATAGTGGCTCCCTTCTTGTTGTTCTCCAGCACCGACCAACACAAAACAACCCGGCACTCGCTCCAGGAAAACGCCTACATCTTCAGACAGCATGGTCTGATAGGTTGAATCGACCTGATACTGCCCGCTCAATCTGGAGACAGCTTTTCTGGTCGTCTCGGCTACAGCCGGATCGTTGCAAGTTGCGTTGACAAGGGATTCAATTTTCAGTTCAATCTGGCAATCCATTGCCTTAGCAGTGTTTTCACAGATTTCTTCCAGCCTTCGCGTGATAGTCTCATGGATTCCTTCCGTAAAGTAACGGATGGTGCCTGTCATAACCACTTTGGATGGAGTGATGTTGAAACTGGTGCCCCCGTGAATACTGCAAATACTGATAACAGCAGAATCAAACGGGTTCAGATTGCGGCTGACAATGGTCTGGATTTGATTGACGATCTGAGCAGAGGCGACAATCGGATCGATAGAAGTTTGCGGTTGTCCACCGTGGCCACCTTTGCCGTTCACATGGATTTCAAACGTTCCCGACGCAGCCATGAGAGGTCCGTCCGAAATGCCCAACCAACCAAACGGTTTTTCATTCCAAAGGTGCACGCCCAAAAGAAAATCAGGCTTGATCTCATCGAGCACGCCTTCATTCAGCATTTTGAGTGCGCCCTGACCAATCTCTTCAGCCGGTTGAAACAGGAGGTGGAAAGAGCCGTGCAATTGATCCTGAACTTGATGGATTATCTGGGCAATGGTTAAACCGATGGCAACATGACCGTCATGACTGCACGCGTGCATCTTGCCAGGGATTTGTGAACAATAATCCACATCATTTTCTTCCTGCAGTGGCAGAGCATCCATGTCGAACCGGAACAAAAAGGAGGGTCCGCTTTTTCCTGTGTCAAAACTGGCTACCAGCCCGGTCCCTGCAATTTCGCTTTTGATATCGAATCCCAGACTTTTCAACCTGGAAATGACAAATTCAGCTGTCTTGTATTCCTCAAAAGCCAGCTCAGGGCTGCGATGCAGTAGTCTCCTATCGGACTGCGTTTGGAGAAAATGGCTTTCAGCCAGCTCAATCAGGTTCATCAGACTCTCAGGATCACACGTCTGAAATGTTCATAATAATTGCTGTCGCTCTCGGTTGCTTCCTGGCGGCGTTGGTTCCATTTTTGAACAAACGCAGCCGGGTCGCCGATTTGGGAGATATGTTTTTTGAGCGCTTCCAGGCGAATTTGCCAGTATTCTGAGACATCCAGGGTAATGTTAGGATCTACCGTCAGGCTCATCCATAATTCACGAATTTGGGTGGGTTTTAGACCTTCTTCAATTTGCTCGGGGAAAAAACCGGGATTACCAGCCGCCGGGAATACCGCTTCCATTGTCAATAAACCAGCAGCACGATGATCAGGATGATTGATGTAATGCGTGTGAAAGAAGGTCTGAGGGTCACTGCTGACGACAATGTCCGGTTGACGTTTTCGAATCTCTGCCACTAACTGGCGGCGATTTTCGAGGTTGACTTCCAGCAAGCCATCAGAATGATTGAGGAAATCGACCGGGCCAACCCCTAAAACGTTGGCTGCGTTACGCTGCTCGGTTTTACGGATGTCTTTCAGGCTCTCACCATCAGGGTACTGATCGCTGACTCCTCGTTCGCCTGCTGTAAGCAGGAGGTAGCTGACCTTATGTCCCAGCTTTGTCCACATAGCAATCGTTCCACCCATAAAAAATTCCGGGTCATCCGGATGAGCGAGGATGACCAGAATATTCTGGGGTTCTTCCCAGTCGTTAAATTTGACCGGATTGATTGTTTTTGCTTCCATTTTCTTTCACTTTTTTGCCGAATCTTGGACCTTGACGGTTGCGGCGAGGATTTGAGCGATTCTTATTACTATTCTTTTGAGCTTCGGGAATTGCTTTTGTACCATCAGCATTTACCGGTGATTCATCTTTTGCTTTACCCTGGAAAGACCGATCTTTTGCTGGTCTTGACTTATCTCTTTGGTTTCCAGTATTTCGCTCTTCGCTTTTAGGTGGGCGACCGATGTTGTCAAAACGTACCATTTCCACATCATCACTCGAGGAGGAGTCTTCAGACTCAGCTATATGAGGAACCGGTTTCTTCTCTTCCATTTTGCCAGATTCCAACTCAGAGCGTGTGATCTCGCGCACTCCAACATCCGGAATATAGACAAGCACCGAATCGCTCATCGGCAGAACTTGGTTCACCTTGCCTTCTCCCAATGGTGTTTGAATGGTCTTTTTCACCTTTGGAAGAAGTTTGCGTGCTTCTTCGTACATCTCGTGTTCGTATGCCAGGCAGCAACGCAGCCGCCCACAAATTCCTGTGATCTCTGAGGGAGTCAGGGAAACGTTTTGAGATTTTGCCATGCGAATTGATATCGAACTGAATTCGGTCAAAAACCGTGAGCAGCAGCGTTTTTCGATGCCACAAGCACCTAAACCAGAGACTTCCTTTGCCATATCCCTGGGACCAACCTGGCGAATCTCCAGGCGCGTGTCCGGGAACATCGGAGCAGCATCGCGGATAAATGTGCGCATATTAAAATTTGGAACGTCATCATAGGTAAGAAAAAGCGTCAGTCGCGCAGAATCAAAAGAGTATTCTGCGTCCAGCGCTTTGACTCCCTCGTATTCCGGCTTGTTAAGAAACACGCGAGCTTTCTCGACTGCTTCAGCTTCTTTTTCTTTGATCATATCCCTGAGGATCAGGTCACGCGGGGTTGCCTTGCGTTCAACAGATTGAACTTCCTGGTCTTGTTCTAGGGGTTTAACCATAGAGCTGGAAACTTTTCCGATTTGTTTCCCGCGAGCGGTGTTCACAATGACATATTCACCTATTTGGACGTCCACATCTTCTGGTAAGAGAAAATGGTAAGACTTACCTACAGGTTTAAATTGAACTCCAATGAGTTTTTGTTCAGACATAATCTGTAATTATATCATCCTGCTTGGTTCTTCCGAAAAGCCTCTTTGCTCGCTTCAGCCGCGATATTACGGGCAATGGCAATCAAAGCCTCTCCAGAAGGGCTGAGTGGTTCCTGCATTACGACTGGGCTTCCAATATCTCCACCCACCCCAACTTTAGGATCAAGTGGAATTGTGCCCAAAAAGCGCGCTCCGACCTGGGTTGCTAGATGCTCACCGCCTTTTTCTCCAAAAACATACTGACGACTGCCATCAGGCATTTCGAGGAAGGCCATGTTTTCAACAATTCCGAATAGTGGCGTTTCCAGTTTTGCAAACATATTGACTGCCCGCCAGGCGTCATCAACAGCAACTTGTTGCGGTGTTGTCACAATTACTGCACCGCT
>DOEX01000014.1:5303-14326 GCA_003532515.1 Anaerolineaceae bacterium
CGCCAGATTAATGGTTGACCGGACTGGACAAGAAATCCAATAGATACAACTTTCAGTCCGAAGACAACCGCTGGCTTGATCTTTTGACCTTCAGGTGTATCCGGAAGCCTGTCTATTCCAAGCATGCGGGGGATATTCGGTCCGTAGATATCTGCATCGAGCAATCCCACTTTGGCACCATCTCTGACGAGTGCCAAGGCGATGTTCAGTGAAACAGTGCTTTTACCTACGCCTCCTTTACCTGAACCTATGGCAATTACGTGTTTGAAACAATTGCCCGAGAGGTCGAGCGATTTCGATTGGCTGACTTTCGAAGTCATGTTAATATCCACTTCTTTTGCTTCAGTCATGGTCAGTACCGCTCGGCGAGCATCCGCTTCAATTTTTGACTTTAAGGGACAACTGGGGGTGGTTAATTCAATAGAAAAACTGACTCTTTCATCACGAATTTCTATGTCCTTAATCATATTCAAACTCACCAGGTCACGGTGAAGATCTGGGTCCATGACATTGCTGAGGGCGCTAAGTACTTGCTCTTTAGTGATCAATTTTTTTCTCCTGCTAGTATTTGTTGGGGTTTATTCTACGGTGACAACCAGCTTTTATCAAGTTAGAAGCCTATTAATATTGTTTCTTCGATCGTACGAGGTTATTCCTATTTTTTTTGTCGTCCTGAGTGAAACGAAGAATCTTACCCTAACCAGGTAAAGTTTCTTCGCTACGCTCAGAGTGACAGATTCACAAAATCCTTGACCGTCGATCTTGTCAGTCTTGCGAAGTGCCCAAAAACTTTCAAGTCTTTTTGTCATCCTGAGCCTTTTTTGCGAAGGATCTTATGATTGCCAGGTAAAGAACCTTCACTTCTCTCAGGATGACAAATTGATAGAATCACTCCACCGTGACCGACTTTGCCAGGTTCCTTGGTTGGTCCACGTCCAATCCATGATAAGCTGCAATATGATAAGCAAAAAGTTGTAACGGTATGATCGTGACAACCGGGCTTAACAACCAGGGAGTTTTTGGGATCCAGAAAATTTCATCAGCAATGGTTGGAATGAGTTCATCGCCTTCCGTTGCCACTGCCAAAACCTTGCCGCTGCGTGCTTTCGCCTGTTCAATCTGGCTGATCATTTTGTCATACCAGGGATCCTGGGTCGCAATGACGATCACTGGCAGGTTTTCGTCCACCAAGGCAATCGGTCCGTGTTTCATCTCTCCGGCGGGATAACCTTCGGCATGGATATAAGAAATTTCTTTTAATTTCAAAGCCCCTTCAAAAGCAATGGGCATGTTTACCCCTCGCCCAATGTACAGTGCCCCCTTGATGTCTTTGTAATGGTTTGCGATTTTTTTAATAGATTTTTCGTTATCAAGCGCTTTTTCAACCAGGGATGGAACCGTCAATAAATCCTTGACCAGCTCCAGGCGTCTCTGTTGGTCAATCGTTCCACGCAGGTCCGCCAGGTATACAGCAATCATATAGAGGTCGAGGATGGGTGCAGTGAAAGCTTTGGTTGATGCGACGCCAATTTCTGGTCCAACCTGCATGGAGATGCAACCCTCAGCTATACGCATAGCCTGAGACCCAATCGCGTTCACTATCGACCACAATACCGCTCCTTTTTTTCTTGCTTCCTCCATCGCTGCCAGTGTGTCAGCGGTCTCACCGGATTGTGAGATCGCCAAAACAACCGTTTCAGGGGTTAAAATGGGGTCACAGTAACGAAATTCAGAAGCAACCATCACTTCAACCGGAATGCGTGCAATGTGCTCGATCAGATATTTACCAACCATTCCGGCGTAAGCTGCTGTGCCGCAGGCCGTGATGAAGATCTTTTTGATCTGCTTTGCTTTTTCTTCTGTCAAATTCAATCCTGGCAAAACAATGCCATAATTTTCATAATCTACTCTGCCACTCAATGTATCAGACAATGAGCGCACCTGTTCATGGATTTCCTTCTGCATGAAATGACGGTATTTGCCTTTTTCCGCGGAGATCGGGTCCCAGGGAATGTTCTGGATATCAGGTTGAATTGGATTTCCCTCCAGATCCTCAACAGAAAAGCCGTCTCGCTTCACAATCGCTAACTGTCCGGATTCCAGGAAGGCCATTTTTCGGGTGTGACTTACAATTGCCGGGATATCACTGGCAATGTACATCTCGTTTTCGCCAACGCCAATAGCCACGCCACCGGCATTGCCCAATCGCGCGGTGATTAATTTTTCGGGTTCGACAGTAGACATAACCACCAAACCGTGAGCACCTTTGATCATTTTGAGTGTTTTTTGGACAGCCTTTGAAAGGTCATTGGTTTCATTGTAAAAAATCTCTATAAGATGAGCGATGGTTTCAGTATCCGTTTCCGATTTGAAATCTACCCCTTCAGCAATCAATTCTTCTTTGAGAGAGAGGTAATTTTCAACAATCCCATTATGAACAATGACGATTCTGCCAGCCATCCCAAGGTGAGGATGCGCGTTGAGTTCGCTTGGAGCTCCATGTGTCGCCCAGCGGGTGTGACCGATGCCAGTTGTTCCCTGGACCGGATTCTTTTCAACGAGTTTTTCCAGGAACTCAACTTTTCCAGCTACCCTTCTTATCTCTATTCTTCCATCATCAAGAATTGCGATACCCGCAGAGTCATAGCCCCGGTATTCAAGTTTTCTCAATCCTTCAACGACGATAGGCGTAGCATCCTGCCCGCCAATGTAAGCGACAATTCCACACATAAGTGCTCCTCAAATTTACATTTTATATCCTGGAAAAAGGGAGTGACCCTGGAGGCATCCGCCGATCTATCGATTTTCCCATGTTACCATGGTTAGTCTCCCCTCGCGGAGAGAAACCTCCCACCTCGTCACCTGCTTCAGCAGGTCAGGCGCTAAGTTTTCCAAGTTGGCTTTATTATACAGCAACGTGCAATATGCGTACTCATCCCCAAATTGACATTCTTACAAACCAAAATGCTCACGAAAGAGCCGGTAATCCTCCGGTGTGTCAATGTCCCGGGCCATCCAGTCATCCAGCCAGGGCAGCGTTGTGTGAAGACAAGCGGAAAATATCTGTCTTCCTCCTGCGTCTCCGGTCAGCTTCTCAAACAAGTGAAAACACGAAGAAGGAAAATAAACCGGGTTGGCGCGTCGGTCATTGATGATCGGTGTGACAACCATATTGCTTCTCAAGCCTTCTTCAACCACAGCACTTACCAAATTTACTGATAAATGAGGTTGGTCGCAAAGTAAAAATACCGCCCCATCAACTGCTTCTGCAATCGCAGAAATACCAGCTCTGAGTGAGGTGCTTTGTCCCTGGTCCCAATCCGGATTGATAACCAATCGAACCATACTATCATCAATTGTCGCCCCAATCTCTTCAGCATTTGCACCCAAGACAACAACCACCGGGTCGAGACCCACCAATAAGGCTGTTTCAATCACAGTATTTACCAGGTTCTTATCCCGCCAGGGCAGAAGCTGCTTGCTATCACCAAAGCGGCTTGAACTGCCAGCAGCCAGGATGACCCCAGCGACTTTTTTTGTAGTCAAATTTTTACTCGTAATCCCAGAATTCGACTTCATGCGCTGGGAGCTTGCCCAGTCCACGTAAAACAGTCTCATCGGTGAGTGGGAAACGATCAAAGCGTACCCCTGTAGCCTGATAGACCGCTTCTAACACACCAGGTGCAAAGGGTAAATATGGCATCTCACCCATGCCTCTGGCACCATAAGGTCCTATGGGGTCAGCTAATTCCATAATCACACTGCGCGTTTTTACAGGGATATCTTTCACTGTTGGTATGAGATATCGGGAAAGACGGTCAGTCAAGGTTTTGGCGTCTTTCTTTTTCCAGTTCTCCATCAGGGAATAACCTGCTGCCTGAACAACAGCACCTTCGATCTGCCCTTCCACCAATTGAGGGTTGATCGCTTTGCCCACGTCATCAACACTGATCACTTCACGCAGCAAAACATTCCCGCTGCGTGTGTCGACGTCCACCAGAAAAGCCTGGGCGACGTAACCATACGTGAAGTT
Organism: Anaerolineaceae bacterium; assembly: GCA_003532515.1. Taxonomy (GTDB): domain Bacteria; phylum Chloroflexota; class Anaerolineae; order Anaerolineales; family Anaerolineaceae; genus Mesolinea. The sequence continues at coordinate 9,337 of DOEX01000014.1, forward strand.
CGGATAACAATGCCCGTCCACCAAGTCCAATGGAGTTGTTTTTGGTGGTCGATAAACATACGAACCAGTCGCTGGACGGTTACCTTCAGCCCATTTCTCCAGAGCTAACTTGGCAGCACCAATAATAGAATTGCCGGCCATGTGGGTCATTCGGGATGCAGAAACACTTCCTGAATCCAAAGAGGTGGCTGTATCGGAATAGAATGTCTGAATTTTGCTTAAGGGCAGTCCAAGAGCATCGGCTGCCATCTGGGCGAAAACGGTGTGTGAACCTTGTCCAACTTCCGCACCAGCGTGATAGAACCTGGCGACCTCAATTTCGTTTTCACCTTCCAGGATGATCGTTGCACCACAGTTCTCTGGAGCGCCATACGAAAATCCTACATTCTTAAATCCGCAAGCCAGTCCCCAGCCTGATTTAATGTCCGGGTTTTCTGATTTTGTTGGAGTTGGTCTCTTCCAACCAGCTTCGGTTTTTGTCCAACCCGCTTCAAGTGCGCATCGCTCAGTAACTTCCCGAATAGTTACACCTTCCGGAATAACTGAACCCATCGAGATGATTGATCCTTCCTTGAAGAGATTGCGCATGCGTAGTTCAACCGGGTCTATCTGCAATGCGTCCGCTAGTTTATCCATCTGCATTTCTGCCATGAAAGCAGCCTGCGGACCGCCAAAACCACGGAACGCACCGCCTGGGATATCGTTGGTATACACAGCGTAAGCATCGGTAGAGACATTGGGGATATCGTATGGACCTGACGCCAAAAGGGTGGCATTGCCCAGCACCTTGGTTGATGTGTATGCATAGGCTCCGCCATTTGCCCATATTTGACATTGCGCTGCCAGAATCTTTCCTTCCCTGGTGGCGCCCCATTTCGCTTTCATGGTGTAGGCATGACGTTTTGCGTGCCCAATCATCGATTCTTCCCTCGACCACACAATTTTCACTGGTCGGTCGATGCCTTTTTCCTGCAGACGCAATACAGCCAGCCCAAGAATGATCTGGATGGACATATCTTCCCTGCCGCCGAAAGCGCCACCAATGGCAGGATATATCACCCGGATTCTCTCTTGTGCAAGCCCAAGAGCATGCGCGATTTGTTCCTGGTCCTCATGAGTCCATTGCCCGCCAACTACAACGGTGATCCGCTTCTCTTCATCCAGAAAGCCTACACCTGCCTCAGGTTGTAAATAGGCATGCTCCTGGACAGGTGTCTGATACTCGCCTTCGATGATCACATCACAGACTTTGAAAGCTTCTTCCACATCGCCAAGCCTGACCACATTGTGGTGGAATATGTTGGATGTGCGACCAGGATGCAAAATAGTGGCGCCTTCTTTTAAGGCATCTCCCAGTGTTTTTACAATTGGCAAGTCCTGATATTCAACTTTGATCAGAGACAACGCCTTTTGGGCGATTTCTGCGCTCTCCGCGATGACCAGTGCCACCTGGTCGGCTTCGAAGCGTACAATATCCGCCCCCTCCTTGTCAGAACCAGGTCCGCAAAGAACCGGTTGGTCATTGAAGATTAAACCATATTCATTGACAGGAACATCACGGGCAGTCAAAACAAGAACGACACCTTCCAGGGCTTCGGCTGCTGAAGTATCAATATTTAGAATCCTGGCGTGTGCTCGCCCGGAAAATAAAACTTTCATGACCAATTGGTCCGCAAAAGTAAAATCGCCAGGATATTTGTCTTTACCCGTTACTTTAGCCAAGGCGTCAACACGGTTGGTTGATTTACCGACTTCGTTCATTGCACACCTCCATCATCCTGGCAAGCGGCTTCGATTGCCTGGATAATTTTGTAATAACCTGTACACCGGCACAAATTGCCTGAGATGCCATCTTTGATTTCTTCTTCAGTTGGATGAGGTTTTTCCTCTAATAATTTTGCCGCTGCCATCACGAAACCGGGTGTGCAATATCCGCATTGCACGGCACCATGGTTGATAAACTCTTGTTGTACCGGATGAAGCTGACCTTCTTCAGCCAAACCTTCAATGGTTGTGATGGTTGCCATGTGCGCTCTTGGAGCCGGCACAAGGCAGCTGACCACAGCCTTACCATCCAGGTACATCGTGCAGGCACCGCACTCGCCCTCCTCACAACCGGGCTTTGGACCACTGTAACCTACGCGCTCCCGGACAAAATTTAGAAGGGTCCCCTTGATTTCTCCCGCGAATTGCAGAGGCTGTCCGTTAATGGTGGTCTCGATATGTTCCTGGTCCCATTCTCCATTCGGCACAGCTTGCCAGCCGGCTCCCTGGCTCAGAGTCACAGGATTTTCAGGTACTTTTTGGTCTTGTCGATTTTCGATCAATTCATTCAGGGCATCTTCAACAATGACCTGCATCATATATTGACGGTAATCAGCACCACCCCGCAGATCGTTGATTGGTCTGCTATCCAGGGCTGCCAGTTCAGAAGCTCGTTTACCCGTCTCAGAATTCAGAGGTTTTCCTCTTAAGAAATCTTCTGCTGCAGTGGAATGAATTACTGTGGGTGCCACTGAACCCATGGTCACCTTGGCATCCAAAATCATATCCTCCTGCAGATCAATCAACACGCAGCAATTCAATGTCGCTATCGCCTGGGTTTTTCGCAGAGCTTGTTTGATGAAACTGCCTTTTTGGCTGTCTCTCAAGGGTTTAAAGACTATTTCGCGCACCAATTCATCAGGTTGTTTCACGGTTTTTCGTAAACCGAGGTAAAACTCATTCAAGCGTACCCATCGCTCTCCTCGGCTCGAGACCAAAACAAGACTGGCATCCATTGCCAGCAGTGGGGTGATCGTGTCGTTTGCAGGAGAAGCTGTCACCAGGTTACCTACAACAGTTGCGCGATTTCGTAATTGAGGCGATGATACTCTGTAACAAGCCTGGTAAAGAGGTGACCCAATTTTCCGGATCAAATCCGACTTTAGAATGTCATTATGCGTTACATTAGCCTGAATATGAACCAGACCCTCATCATCCTGATAGATGGCATCCAGACCCCTGACCCTGGAGATGTCGATCACGTCTTCCAGCCCCGGCCATTTGCCATCGCGAATTTCAATCATCAGGTCTGTTCCGCCTGCAATGATCTTTGTCTGGGTCGTTGTGTGGCTTAACAGGTCTATTACTTGCTCAACCGTTTCCGGCATATGATATTTTTTCCACATAGATACCTCCTGGAGGTAAGGTCAATTATTCCGTGCTTGTATCACTTCTGCCAAAATACTGATGGCAATCTCATCTGGTGTCTCAGCCTCAATGTCAATTCCGATAGGCGATTTGATTAAATCAATTTTTTCTTTGGGAACGCCTTGATCCAATAGGGCATTTTTGGTGGTGCCCCAGCGCTTCAAAGAGCCAATCAGCCCGATGTAAGCCGGTGTGTGTTCTAGAATCGCTGGCAGGCCAACAACATCCACATCGCTCCCCTGGGTAACGCCCACAATGTAAACCTGTTCATCGATCTGTAGCTGAGAAGGGATATCCTTCATAGGTATCGGCAGAAACTCTACCTCCCCGGGAATCTGATCACTGGTGCACAGTTCTGTCCGTTCGTCTGCAACAACTACTCTAAAATCGAGCAATTGAGCAAACTTGGTCACCGAGCGTCCAACGTGACCGGCACCCAGGATGAGCAAGACAGGTCGAACAGATTGGGGCTCAATGTATACTGTAACGTCACCCCCACAAATGCCCACTGCATTTTTTTCTTGTGCGTTAAGCGTGTAGCGAATGATTTCAGGGTGACCTGATTTTAGTGCCCGCAAGGCGGCATTCACAGTCTCGTTCTCCACCTGTCCGCCACCAACGGAGCCAAAAGTTAACCCGTTGGGATAGACCAGCATCTTGCTGCCAGCATGCCGTGGAACAGCGCCCTTTGTTTCAATCACCACACAGAGACAAACCGGTTGGCCAGACTTGGTAGCTTCGTACAATCGTTCGTACAGTTGTTTCATTACACCTCAAGTAAAGATAATATGATCGGTAGCAGTTGTTTCTTTCGGGAGACAACGCCAGTAGCTAATACTGTTCCATCATGTAAGGGTTCGTAAGGCAATTCGTCCAAAGCAGGCGGTTCATCAACAAAAATTAAACGGCTGGAACCTTCCACAACATCCGTTACCATCAAACCGGAAAAATCGAGCGCCTGCTCCTTATTCAGACCGACTAAAGCAGCCCTCAATGGATCAACAAACTCACCAATCTGATATAAATCAGTGGTTTCAACCTGGGCAACAGCGAATTTATAACCGCCGTTTTCATAGACCTTCATATCCGTTCTGACGATTACATCTGGTTCTTGCGTTAACAATCCAGCACCTGCATGGATGATGCTTTCACCCCAGCTCTGGATGTTTTCGTTTTCCAAGGGCGAACCTGGCACAAAAGCCCAACGAGCCAGCACATTCGCAATTACCTTATCTCTGTTTGTTGTGGTCGGAGAGGTCAAAATGAGCGTATCGGAGAGCAAACCCGCTAGGAGTAACCCAGCGATATTGGGTGGTGCACTCAGACCAGCTTCTGAGATCTGCTCAGATACCAGTGTTGAGGTGCTGCCAACAATATCTACCGTGAATTTGATAGGGTTATGGGTTGATTGATTACCAAGACGATGATGATCGAGAATTTCAAGCAATTCGCTCTCTTCCAAAGAAGCAATCGACTGCTGGGGTTCATTGTGGTCGACCAAAATCACCTTAATTCGGGGTGGATTGACGATGTCTCTTTGTCGTGTAATGCCAATGTAACGGTTGTTTTCATCAACCACCCAATATTCATTGAATTCCTGCCTGAGCAGGCGGTTGATGACATCTTTGATGCGTGTCTGCGGTTGGAATTTTGGAATATTTCGGGTGGCGGCTTCCCGGCACTGTATATCCAGCATTTCCGAGATAGTCATATCTCTAAATTTTGGATGCGGACCGATGATTTTGCGTAAGAAATCAAACATACTGCTGCCAGTGACCATGCCATAAGGCGTGCTATC